>CALCDK010000158.1 GCA_937900605.1 uncultured Olsenella sp. | reverse complement strand
CCGCAGGCGTGGACGAGGGGCTCACCGGCAGGCTGGCCGCGGGCCTCGACGAGGCCGACGCGCTCGACGCCATCGCGGCGCAGGCCGACCGATACGAGGACCAGGCGCTTCTCGACCTGGCGCTGCGCGTCCCCGAGGCCCGTGCGTTCGTGCGCGCCTACCCCGACGCCACGCACCAGGCGCAGCCGTTCGCCTACGACGTGCAGGAGGGCACCGCGCCGTCGCTGTGGTGCTGGGACGCGAACTGGGGCAACGTCGACTACGCGGGCCACGCGCTCGCCGTGAGCGGATCGGGGCCCGTGTGCCTGTCCGTGGCGCGCATGGGCCTCACCGGCCTGGTGGACGCCACGCCGGACCAGATCGCGGCGCAGGCCACGCAGGCCGGGCTCGCAACGGGCGACGCGCTGCTCGACCCCGCCTTCCTGGAGCAGTCCGCCGCCGGCCTGGGGCTGACGCACAAGGAGTGGCCCGCCACCGCCGAGAACGTCACCTCCGTGCTCGACGCGGGCACGTACCTCATGGTGCAGGTGAGACCCGGCGACTTCGGCGAGGCCGCGCACTGGGTGCTGCTCGTGACCGAGAACGAGGACGGCTCCGTGGTGGTCCACGACCCGACGTCGCCGCAGGCGAGCGCGCACCCGTGGGACCCGGCCACCATCGCGTCGGAGTGCGTCGGCGCCCTGCACGCGCTGAGCCTGCCCGAGGCCGACGACGCCGGCGGCGCCAACGCCGCCAAGCGGGCGCAGTAGGCGCGGCGGGACGACCGCGTCGCGGGCGCGCAGGCGGCAGTGCACGCGCGACGAGCACGTGGCAGCCACGGAGCTGCCAGCGGCATGACGAAGGGGGCGCGACGGCACATCGGCCGTCGCGCCCCCTCTTGCGTGTCGCGCCCGCGGGCCCGGGCGCGCCCCTCTCGCCGTGCGACCGGGTACGGGACAGGACAGCGTGCCGGCCGGGCCGGCTCCGGCCGGCTAGGCCAGGATCTTCTTGGCGGCCTCGCGCAGCTGGGCCAGCATGGCCTCGGACTCCTCGCGGGTCTTGCCCTTGGAGAAGAGGTAGGCCTTGACCTTGGGCTCGGTGCCGGACGGGCGGAAGATGACCTTGTTGTCGCCCTCCAGGCGGTACTCAAGGACGTTGGCGGCGGGCAGGACCTGCGCCGCCTCCTTCTGCAGGCCGGAGACGCGCGGCATCTGCGGGCCCTCGGCGTAGTCGGTGACGCCCTCGACGCGCAGGCCGGCGATCTGCTCGAGCGGGGACTCGCGCAGGCCGGACATGATCTGCGCCATGCGCTCGGCGCCCGCCGCGCCCGGGAACGAGGCGTTCACCGTGGCGTTGAGGTAGTAGCCGTACCTCTGGTACAGGGCATCCATGGCCTCGTAGAGGTCCATGCCCTTGGAGGCGTAGTGGCTGGCCATCTCGACGCAGAGCATGGTGGCGACGATGGCGTCCTTGTCGCGGGCATGGGTGCCCACCAGGTAGCCGTAGGACTCCTCGAAGCCCATGAGGAAGCGGTCCTCCTCGCCGGCGTCCTTGAGCTGGTCGATCTGGTCGCCGATGTACTTGAAGCCGGTGAGGACGCGGCGCATCTCGAAGCCCCAGTCGCGGGCCAGGGCGTCGGGCATGGCGGACGAGACGATCGTGGAGAAGGCGACCTTGCGCGAGACGTCCTCGCCGCGGTCGCGGGCCATGGAGGCGAGCCAGTCCATCATGAGGACGCCCATCTCGTTGCCGCTGAGAAGCACGTAACCGCCGTCGTGCGGGATGGCGGTGCCCATGCGGTCGGCGTCGGGGTCGGTGGCCACGAGCAGGTTGGGCCTGACCTCGTCGGCCAGCTTGAGGCCAAGGTCGAGCGCCTCGCGGAACTCGGGGTTGGGATAGGTGCACGTGGGGAAGTTGCCGTCGGGCTCGGCCTGCTCGGGAACCACCTTCACGTCGGTGACGCCGATCTCGCGCAGGATGCGGGTGACCAGCTCCATGCCGGTGCCGTTGAGCGGGGTGTAGACGACGGAGTAGCCGTCGGAGGCCTTGAAGCCCGGGACGGAGACCCTCTTGACGCTCTGGACGAAGCTGTCCAGGACCTCCTCGGGCGTCCACTCGATGAGGCCCTTGGCCAGGCCCTCGTCGAAGTCCATGACCTCGACGGCAAACGGGTCGGCGGCCTTGATGCGCTCGGAGATCTCGGCCGCGGCCTCGTCGGTAATCTGGCCGCCGTTGTCGTTGTAGACCTTGTAGCCGTTGTACTGCGCGGGGTTGTGCGAGGCCGTCAGGACGATGCCGGCGCTGGCGTGCAGGTGGCGCACGGCGAACGACAGCGTGGGGACGGGCTCGATGCGCGGGTAGACGTAGACGTGCACGCCGTTGGCGGCGAGCACGCCGGCGGCCACGCGCTGGAAGTCCTCGCCGTGCAGGCGGGAGTCGCGCGCCATGGCCAGGGTGGGGCTCTCGTAGTGGGCGTTGAGGTAGTCGGCGACGCCCTGGGTGGCCTGGGCCACGACGTGGACGTTCATGCGGTTGGTGCCGACGCCCAGCACTCCGCGCAGGCCGGCGGTGCCGAACGCCAGGTCGCGGTAGAAGGCATCCTCGAGGTCCGCCTCCCTGCCCGGCTCGAGGAGCTGCTCGAGCTCCTCGCGGAGGTAGTCCTCGGTGACGTTGGAACGCCAGAGCTCGACCTCTCGCTTGATGGAATCGTCCATGTGGGACCTCCGTTCTACGGGCGCGGCCGTGCCGCGCCGGACATTCTGCCAGCCCCTCGATTCTAACCCTCGCGAGCCGACCGGGAGGGGGCGGGTGCGGGCGGCGCCGGGCGCGCGGGCCGGCGCGGGGCAGGGCGCGCTAGCGGACGCGGCCCCGGACGCGGCGGACCAGGGCGCTAGCGGACGCGACGGACCAGGTACGCATGGTGGATGCGGCGGTTGCGCGAGAAGTCCTCGGGGATCGTCTCGGCGGTGATGTCCTCCAGCTCGACGCCGGCGCGGCCCAGGGTCTCCAGGTCCGGACGGAAGTCGCGCAGGTTGCACGAGAAGATTCCCACGCCGTCGCGCGTGAGCAGGCGGGAGACGCCGATGACGAGCTCCGCGTGGTCGCGCTGCACGTCGAAGGACGACTTGCGCATGCGCGCGGAGTTCGAGAAGGTCGGGACGTCACAGAACACCAGGTCCCAGCGGTTGCGGGAGTGGCGCTGGTCGTCGACCCAGGCCAGGACGTCGTCCTGGACGTACTCGTGCTCGGGGCCGTCGAAGCCGTTGCGCTCCATGTTGCGGCGCGCCCACTCCAGGCTGGGGCGCGACAGGTCCACCGTGGTGGTGTGCAGCGCGCCGCCGTCCGCGGCGTAGCAGGTGGCCGTGCCGGTGTAGGCAAACAGGTTGAGGAACCGCTTGGAGCCCGTGGTGCGCTTCATCATCTCGCGGATGCGCGCGCGGGTCTCGCGGTGGTCCAGGAAGATGCCGCAGTCCAGGCGCGCCGAGAAGTTCACCTCGAAGGTGAGACCGCCCTCGTCCACGAGGTGCGCGCCCACGGGCAGCGGCACGCGGCGGTCGTCGCGCGACTGGCGCCTCATGCGGGCGTCGGCGGCGCTGCCCTCCTCGGAGTACTGCGAGCCGCCGCGGGCCCGGGTGCGCACGCGCAGGCTCACGTCGCGCGGGCCCACGTCGAGCACCTTGGGCGCGATGGCCAGGACGTCCACGAGGCGGCGACGCGCGAGCTCGGGGTCGACGTCGCGCGGGGCGGCGTACTCGCTGACCTGCAGCCAGCGGCCGGGCGTCTCGCTGCCCTCGAACAGGTCGATCGAGACGGCGTAGTCGGGCAGGTCGGCGTCGTAGACGCGGTAGCAGGTAACGCCCTCGCGCTTGGCC
>CALCDK010000157.1 GCA_937900605.1 uncultured Olsenella sp. | reverse complement strand
CCTCGTCGCCGCCCACGCCGGCGCGGATCTCGACGATGGTGTCCTTCTCGTCGTTGGGGTCGCCGGGGATGAGCATGACCTTGATCTCGTCCTCGAGCTCGGGGAGCTTGGCCTCGTTGGCGGAGATGTCCTCCTGGAGCATGGCCTTCTCGTCGGCGTCGGAGGTCTCGTGGAGCATCTCCTTGGCGGCCTCGATGTCGTCGAGGGCCGTGAGGTACTCGCGCGCCTTGGCGACGAGCTCGCCCTGGTTGGCGTGCTCCTTGGCAAGGCGGGCGTACTGCTTGGGGTCGGAGACGACCTCGGGGTCGATGAGCTTCTTCTCGAGCTCCTCGTACGCCTCGATGATCTTGAGTAGCTTGTCGCGCATTGGTTGCTCCTCGCGTCTAGTCATTAGCCCACATATCATAGCGCGTTTGCGCACCTGGCACGGACGGCCCTCACGACCTCGCCATGTGCCCACGGGGCTTGTGAGAAACTGGAGGCCTGCGAACAAGGGAGGACGCATGGCGAACGACGACCAGAGGGACCCCGACACGACGCTCGAGGGCGCCCAGCCCACGCGCGAGCTCGGCGGCGAGAGGGACGCGGCGACGGCGCCGCAGGCGGGCCCGGCCGACGCAACGGACGGCGCGGCCGTGGGCTCGCCCGCGCCCGACGCCGGCGAGAGGGACGACGCGACGGGCCAGCGGGCCGGGGTGGGCCAGCGGGCCGCGTCGGGCCAGCGCGACGGCGCGTGCCCGGACGCGACCTGCCACCGCGACGCCGTCGCCGACGCCACGCGCCCCGCGGCCTGCGACGAGCCCGTGCGCCTGCGCGACGTGGGCGGCACCCTCGGCAGCTACCTGCGCGGCAGGTGGCAGGCAGCCCGCGAGCTCGCCGGGCGCCACCGCGCGGCCACGGCGGCCCTCGCGCTGCTGTGCGTCGCGATGGCGTGCCTGCTCGCCCTGGCGTTCGCGCGCGCCAACAACGTCCCCGGCCGCGACTACGTCACCGACGACGCGCTGGCCCGCGTGCAGGCGCCTGCCTACTCACCCGGCCTCTACGGGCCCGACGACGTGCTCGTGGCCCGCAGCGTCGAGGTGCGCTCCCAGGCGCGCCGACCCACCGCCATCGACAGCTCGGCCGCGCGCTTCGGCGCCTCGGCCTACGCGGAGGCCGACGTCCTCGTCACCTACGAGGGCCGCTCCGTCCGCGCCGAGAAGAACGCCCGCCTGGGCTACGCCCGCGTGGACCGCGCATGGGAGCCCATCGGCGAGGAGGTCGACGCCCAGGTGGCCTGGACCGCGCTGGCCGGCGTCGACCGCGCGAGGGTCGTGGCCAACGTGGGCGACCTTCTCGACCTGGCCGAGCGCGACCTGCGGCCCGACCCCGGCGCCACCACGCTGTCGCTGCGGGAGGTCTACGCCGGCGCGCAGTTCGAGGTGACCGAGGAGTCCTTCGACGAGCAGGCCCAGACCGACCGGCTCGTGCTGCGCCTCGCCAAGGCGAGCCCCTACGAGGCCTACGTCTGCGACCTCGAGGTCTCGTTCAGCTTCCGTCCCGCCAGCGGCCAGTGGGAGGTCGCGGGCGCCACGGCCTCGTCCGGGTCCAAGACGCGCGTGTTCGACCCGCTGCTCGGCACGTGGGCGGGCACCTTCCAGAGCCAGGACTCCGCGGGCCGCAAGTGCCTGGCCGCCCAGGGGCAGGGCCTCTCGGTGACCATCGAGTCGGGCACCACCGACGACGCCGGCTCGCGCACTTCCACGAGCCCCCGCAGCGCGACCAGCCCGGCTGCGACGGCGACCTGGCCTTCGAGGACGTGCCCTTCACCGCGACGCTCGTGGGCGGCCACGACGACGAGACGGGCAGCGACCTCACGTTCGTCTCGACCCTGCCCGACCAGGTGGGCGGCACCGTCACCCTCAAGCTGGGCTTCGGCTCGGCAGAGGACCCCGACCGCGTGACCGCGCTGGTCAGGACCACCTACCCGCACACCGGATCGGTCCTGTTCATCCCGGTCGAGAGGACCGTCACCTGCACCGACCGCTTCACCCTGGAGCGCCAGTAGCGCGGGCGAGAGGTGCCGCGCTGCCGCGCCGTGCGGGCCGCACGCCCGGCGGCGCGGCGGGGCCCGCACGCACCCCACACTCCCCCACACGACGTCGCGAGACAGAAGGACGCCCCCACGAGCACGCGGCTCGTGGGGGCGTCCTGGTCACCCGACTGGGTTGGAGCTACTCGGCGTCGGCCTCGGTGGCCTCGGCGGCGGGAGCCTCCTCGGCGGGGGCGGCAGCGGCCTCGGCGGCAGCCTTGGCGGCGTACTCGGCGGCACGCTTGGCCTTCTCGGCGGCCTTGGCCTCCTTGGCGGCCTTCTTGGCAGCGGCCTGCTCGGCGGCCTTTGCGGCCTTGGCGGCCTTGGCCTCCTCGGCCTTCTTCAGCTGCGCGGCAGCGGCGCCACCGAACTTGTCGGCGAAGCGCTGGACGCGGCCGCCGGTGTCGACGAGCTTCTGGGTGCCGGTGTAGAACGGGTGGCACTTGTCGCAGAGATCGACGACGATCTCGGACTTGGTGGAGTGGGTCGTCCACGTGTTGCCGCAGGTGCAGCGGACGGTGCACTCCACGTAGTCGGGGTGAATTCCTTGCTTCATGGCAGGACTCCTCTACGTCGGCCCTGGTTTCCGACCAGAGCGGGGGGCTCGCCTCGGCCGCAGCCGAGACACAATAGCTGTAGGAGTATAGCAGACCTCATGTGATGCGTCCATGTAGGTCGCGGGCGAGTATCATGGGACCGATTCACGACCACGGGAGGTCTCATGTTCCTCGCAATCGACGTCGGCAACACCCAGTCCACCCTCGGGCTCTTCGACCAGGGCGGGACCCTGGTGCACGGCTGGCGCATGGCCACCAGCGTGCGCGACACGTCCGACTCGCTGCACGCGCGCCTCTGGGCGTACTTCCAGAAGGACGGCCTCGACCTCGCGTGCGTCGACGCCGCCGGCGTCGCCTCGGTGGTGCCCGCGCTCGAGCGCGCGTGGCGCCACTGCCTGCGCTCCCACCTGGGCGAGGAGCCGCTGGTCCTGGGCCCCGGCGTCGAGCACGGCATGCCCGTGCGCATGCCCGACCCGCGTCAGGTGGGCGCCGACCGCATCGCCAACGCCGTGGCCGCGCGCAAGACCTACGGAGCGCCCGTCATCGTGGTCGACTTCGGCACCGCGACCAACATCGACGTCGTCGACGCGGACGGCGCCTACCGCGGCGGGGCCATCAGCCCCGGCCTGATGCTGTCGGCCGAGGCGCTCTTCTCGCGGGCCGCCAAGCTGGCCTCCGTGAGCGTCGAGATGCCCGAGCGCGCGCTGGGCGACTCCACCGAGCACGCGCTCCAGTCCGGCCTGGTCATCGGCGCCGCGGCGCAGGCCGAGGGCCTCGTGGCCCGCATCCGCGCCGAGCTGGGCGAGCCGGACGCCACCGTCGTGGGCACCGGCGGCCTCGCGCGCACCGTCGCCGCGGCCACCGACCTCTTCGACGCCGTGGACCCCGACCTCACGCTGCGCGGCATCCGCGACGTCTGGCTGCGCGTCCGCGGCGCCTAGTCCCGCGCCTCCCCCTCGGGCGCGGCGGCGTCGGGGTCGGGCTCGATCGAGGCCTGTTCGGCGGCCACCTCGACCTCGCGGCCGCTCGCGGCGCGCACGGTGGCGCGGCCCCAGACGTCCATGCCGGCCAGCGTGCCGCGCGCGGCGAGGTTGCCGTTGGGGTACACCACGCGCACGGGGCGTCCCATGAGCGGCGTGCGCTCGAAGACCTCGTCGAGCACCGGGCCCAGCGGCGTCGCGGCCCCGCCCGCGCGGCGGATGGCCGCGGCCCACTCGGAGACGCGCGCGAGGCCGTGCTCGACCACCGCGTCGGCGAGCGGGTCGGCCGTCTGGGGCGTCACGCCGTCGAGCTCGGCTCGGCAGACCACGAACATGCCCTCCCCGTAGCCGGCGGTGGTCCCCACGCTGGCGAGAAGCCCCTCGGGGCCGGTGACGTCGTGCGGCCAGGCCAGGCCCACGCCGTGGGCGCCCAGCGACGCGAGCGCATCAGCCACGCCGAGGGCCGCGACGTACGGGACGCCCTGCAGGAACGCCATTCCCACCTCGGGGCGCGCCACGAACTCGACCCTCAGCGTGCCGTCATCGGACAGCTCGGTGCGCCTCTCGCCCTCCGGCGCGCCCCCGCGGGCGGCCTCCACGAGGTCGAGGTCCCTCTCGCCTACTCCCATGCGACCTCCCCCAGGTCGGCGGTGACGTGCCCGACGCGCTCCTCGCGCGGGGAGACGCTCACGCCGCCGTGCGCCAGGAAGCGCTCCGGGTCGTGCATGAGGTCCTCCATCGGGACGATGACGTAGTCGCGCTCGCCCAGGCGCGGGTGCGGGAGCGTGAGCCTGGGGCCCTGGTGCTCCTCGCCCTCGAGCCAGACGAGGTCGCAGTCGATGACGCGCGGGTCGTGGCCCGGCTCGGAGGGGTCGCGCGACTCGTCGCGCACGCGGCCCATCTGGGCCTCGACGTCGAGCAGGCGGCCCATGAGCACGAGCGGGTGGAGCTCGGTGCGGATCTCGACCACGGCGTTGGCCACGGTGCCGGCGATGCCGTAGGCGGGCTCGGTGTCGTAGGCGTGGCTGACGGCGCTCACGCAGGTGAGCGGGATCTCGTTGATGAGGCGCACCGCGCTGGCCAGGTGGCCCATGCGGTCGCCCACGTTGGAGCCCAGGCTCACGAAGCCCTGGCGCACGTCGGCGCGCGAGACGGCCCAGTACGAGCCGACCGCCTGCGCGACGCCCGCGACGTCGTGGACGCGCAGGATGCGCGCGCCGTTCTGGACCGCGGAGATGCAGATGCCCGCGGTGGCGAAGTCCCTCTCGCCCGCCTGGGCGACGCCCGAGACGGCCCCCACGAAGCGCTTGCGCGACACGGCGGTGAGCAGCGGGTAGCCCATCGACGCCATGGAGCGGGTAGCGCGCTGGATCACGACGTCCTCGTCGGCAAGCTTGTCGAAGCCCGGGCCGGGGTCGACGCAGATGCGCTCGCGCGCGACGCCGGCGCGCTGCAGGACGCGGGCCTGGTCGCCCAGGAAGCCCATGACTTGGCGCATGATCGGCGCCTCCTCGGGGAGGGTGAAGCGGCGCTGGGCCGCCTGCTGGCGCGCGGGCGCGCTGCCGTTGGGGCGCGACTCGTCGAGGACCACCTGGCGGCGCTGCGGCACGCTGGCGCCCAGGCCGTCCTTGTCCCAGTGCATGACGACGCAGCCGCAGTCCGACTCGGCGGCCACGCGGACCATCTCGGGGTCGGTGAAGCCGGTGACGTCGTTGACGATCGAGGCCCCCAGGCCCACGCACAGGCGCGCGACCTCGGGGTGGCGGGTGTCGATGGAGACGATGGCGCCGCGGCGGGCCAGCTCGCGCACCACGGGGACGACGCGGCGGGCCTCCTCCTCGGGGCTCACGGGCGTGTGGCCCGGGCGCGTGGACTCGCCGCCCACGTCGAGGATGTCGGCGCCCTCGTCGAGCATCCGCAGGCCGTGGGCCACGGCGGCGTCGGGGTCCAGGTTGCGGCCCCCGTCCGAGAAGGAGTCCGGGGTGACGTTGAGCACGCCCATGATCCTGGGGCGCGACATCGAGAGCTCGTGGCTCCCGCAGCGCCAGGTCCCGTAGTTGTCCTTGAGCATCGTTCTCCTTCCACGCGCGGTGACCCTCGCATTGTACCCGTCGGCCGTCGCGGCGGCGTGCGGCGAGAGGGGCGCGACGTCGGGGTCGGGCGTGGCGTCGGGGGGCCGGGCGGCGTCGGGGCCCGGGCGTGGCGTCGGGGGCCGCGCCGCACCTCTCGCCCCGGGCCGCGCGGGGCTTCTCGCCCGGGCGCTAGAAGTCGAACGCGCGGGCGATGTCGCAGGCGCAGACCAGGTCGGCCAGGTCGTCGGCGGGCGTGGGCTCCATGTTGACCACCACGAGCTCGTCACCACGGAAGTGGCGCAGCAGGCCCGCCGCGGGGTAGACCACGAGCGACGTGCCGCCCACCACGAGCAGGTCGGCCTCGGAGATCGCCTCGACGCTGGCCCCCAGCACGCCCGCGTCGAGCTGCTCGCCGTACAGGACCACGTCCGGCTTGATCAGGCCGCCGCACGCGGGGCAGTGCGGCACCGCCTGCGCGGCGCCCTCGCCCTCGACGACCCACTCGGCGGAGTACGTGGCCCCACAGGAGCGGCAGACGTTGCGGTGGACCGAGCCGTGCAGCTCGAGCACGTTGCGCGAGCCGGCCGCCTGGTGCAGGCCGTCGATGTTCTGGGTCACCACCGCGGCGAGGTGCCCGTCGCGCTCCAGCTCGGCGAGCTTGCGGTGCGCCTGGTTGGGGCGGGCCCCAAGGCACACCATGCGCTCGCGGTAGAACTCGTAGAACTCGGCGGTGTGCTCGCAGAAGAAGTCGTGGCCGAGCATCTCCTCGGGCGGGTACGCGAAGCGCTGCGCGTACAGGCCGTCCGGGCTGCGGAAGTCCGGGATGCCCGACGCCGTGGAGACGCCCGCCCCACCGAAGAACACTGCCCTTCTCGCCCGCGAGAACAGCGACGAGAGCTCACGTGCGGCCTCCTGCGGGTCCTCGACCGTGCGCGACATGGGGCCTCCCTCCCGGCCCGTCACGACGTCCGGCGCGCATGCGCCCGTCGGCGGCCCCGGGCCACACGGCCGCCGGAGTCGATTATCCGCCTTGCGCCGGGCGGGATGCGCGGGCGGGATGCGCCGTGTGGGATGTGCCGCGTGGGATGCGCAGGGCGCGCCCGGTCAGGTAGGATGGGCGCGGGCGCCGCACCGGGCGGCGAGGAGCGCGAGGAGGCACCATGGCGGAAGCGACGCAGGCGCCAGGCGGGCTCAGGCTCGTCTCGTGGAACGTCAACGGGCTGCGCGCCGTGATGCGCAAGGAGCCCAGCTTCGTGGACGTGGTGCGCGCCTGCGACGCGGACGTGTTCGCCGTCCAGGAGACCAAGCTGCAGGAGGGCCAGATCGAGCTCGACCTGCCCGGATACCACCAGACCTGGAGCTACGCCGAGCGCAAGGGCTACTCGGGCACCGCGGTCCTCTCGCGCGAGGAGCCGCTGCGGGTCGTGCGCACCATCGGCGCGCCGGAGGCCGACGACGAGGGCCGCGTGTGCGCCCTGGAGTTCCCCGGCTACTGGTTCGTCGACGTCTACACGCCCAACTCGCAGAACGGGCTCGCGCGGCTGGGCACGCGCCTGGCCTGGGACGAGCGCTTCCGTGGCTTCCTGCGCGAGCTGGCCGCCGAGAAGCCCGTCGTGGCCTGCGGCGACCTCAACGTGGCCCACGAGGAGATCGACCTCAAGAACCCGCGCTCCAACCGCGGCAACGCGGGCTTCTCGGACGAGGAGCGCGCGTCCTTCTCGCGGCTGCTCGACGCCGGGTTCACCGACACGTTCCGAGCGCTGCACCCCGACGAGGAGGGCGCGTACAGCTGGTGGAGCTACCGCTTCAACGCGCGGCGCAACAACGCGGGCTGGCGCATCGACTACTTCCTGGTGTCCGACGACGTTGCCGACCGCGTGACCGGGGCCTCGATCCTCTCGGACGTCATGGGCAGCGACCACTGCCCCGTGCAGCTGGAGATCTCGCTCTAGCGCGCACGGCGAGAGGGGCCGCGCGGCGGCGTCGCAGGGGCGCGCGGCGTGAGCGCGGCGGCGACGGCGTCGCCCCGGCCCGCGGCCGGGCCGCGCGGCGGCGCGGGGGCTACTCGGCGTCGACGGGCATGCCGGCGTCGGCCATCGCCGCGAGGAAGGCATCGCGCGAGCGGGTGGCGACGAGCTCCTGCGGGAAGCCCACGTCCTCGAGCAGCTGCAGTGCCAGCGGCACGTGGCCGATCGACGTGCAGACGTGCGAGTCCGTGCTGACCGCAACCTGGCAGCCCTGCTCGGCGCAGGCGCGCGCGATGCGCGAGCACGACTCCCACGTGCGGCCGTCGCGCGAGGCCACCTGGAGGCTGTTGTCGTTGATTTCGATGAGCTTGTGGCGGCGCGCGGCCTCGGCGACGACCTCGGTCACGTCGAACGGCACGCCGGCGCGACCCGTGTGGCCCAGGACCAGCACGCGCGGCTGGGCGAGGGCGGCCAGGTACATGCCCGTGGTCCGCTCGAGGCTCGCCCCGCGGGCGAAGCCGGGGTTGTGGACGCTGGCGATGACGTAGTCGCACGCACCCGTGCAGCGGTCGAAGAGCGTCTCGGGGCGCTCGAGCGGGGCGCCGATGACGTTGACGTCGACCGTGATGCCCTGGCCGAAGAGGCTGCCGTCCAGCCCGCAGAGGTCCGCCTCCATGCCGTGCAGGACGCGGACGCCCTCCCAGTCGCGCGGCCAGATGCCCATGTTGATGAAGTGCTGGTAGTCGCGGCAGTCCGCGTGGGTCGGCGAGGCCCCGGGGAAGAGCATGTCGCTGAAGTGGTCGGTGTTGCCCAGCAGCTCGAGGCCGGCGGCGCGCGCCGCGAGGACGTTCTCGCGGATCGTGGAGTACGCGTGGCGCGAGTAGAGCGTGTGGGTGTGGACGTCGCAGCGGTTCTGGAGCATGGGATCCCCCTTCGTACGCGGATGGCCCCATTGTACGACCCCGGCCCGCCGCCCGGGCCGCGAGCCCGTCAGCGGCGCGTCAGCCGCGCGTGCGGTACGACTCCGCGAGGGCGGCCCACGCCGGCATCGAGCGCCGGATGACGTCGGCCGGGACACAGTAGCTCGCGCGCACCCAGCCGGGGCAGCCGAACGACGTCGACGGCACCGGCAGCAGCCCCAGCCCCGACGCCCGCGAGAAGAACGCCCCCTCGTCGGGCTCCAGCGAGCGGACCCACAGGTAGAAGGCGCCCTGGGGCTCGACGAAGTCGTAGCCCAGCGCGCGCAGGCCGTCGCACAGCAGGCGCCGGTTGGCGTCGTAGGCCGCCACGTCGCACGAGACGTCGGCGCAGTCGGCCAGGACCCGCTGGAACAGCGACGGCGCGCACACGAAGCCGAGGGCCCGCGCAGCGCCCGCGACGGCGGCGAGGAGCTCGTCGTGCTCGGGGCTGTCGGGCGGCACCAGCAGCCAGCCGATGCGCTCCCCCGGCAGCGAGAGGCTCTTGGAGCAGCTGGTGCACACCACGCTGCGCGGCCGCACGAACGGCACCCAGGGAACCTCGGCCCCGTACGAGAGCTGGCGGTACGGCTCGTCGCTCAGCAGCGTGACGGGCCGGCCCCAGCGCGCCTCCGCCCCGTCCAGGAGCGCCGAGAGGGACTCCAGGTCGCGGCGCGGGTACACCACGCCCGTGGGGTTGTTGGGCGAGTCCACCACGACGACGCGCGTGCGCGGCGTGAGCGCGGCGGCGACGGCGCCGAGGTCCAGCTGGAACGTCACGGGGTCCGCAGGCACCTCGACGCAGCGGGCGCCGGCCGACTCCACCCAGACGCGGTACTCGGGGAAGCACGGGACGACGAGGAGCACCTCGTCGCCGGGCGCGCACAGGGCGTGCAGCGCGCAGCACACCGAGGCCGCCGCGCCGCACGTGAGGAACAGGTCGCCGGCCGTCGCCGCGCCCGGGCCGAACTGGCGGCGCAGGCTGGCCGCGACGGCCTCGCGCGCCTCGGGCAGGCCCGCGGCCGGCGTGTAGCCGTGCAGCTCGCGCGAGGGCAGCAGCAGCGCGCGCTCGATGGAGGCGCGCACCTCGTCGGGCGCGGGCACGCTGGGATTGCCCAGCGAGAAGTCGTACGTCTCGCCGGAGGCCGGGTCGGCGGCGCGCACCGCGGCGACGGCAGCGACCTCGCGGATGGCCGAGCGCGACCGCCCGAGCGCCAGGTTCCTCTCATTGACTGCCACGGCGGCTACTTCTCGTAGACCTCGGGCTTGAGGATGCCGATGTAGGGCAGGTTACGGTACCTCTCGGCGTAGTCCAGGCCGTAGCCGACGATGAACTCGTCGGGGACGTGGGTGCCCACGTAGCGCGGGGTGATGGCGGGCTTGTGGCCCTCGACGTCCTTGACGAGGAAGGCGGCGACCTCGATGGAGGCGGGCTGGCGCTCGCCGAGCATGCGCATGAGGTACGACAGGGTCAGGCCAGAGTCGAGGATGTCCTCGACGATGAGGACGTCGCGGCCCTCGATCTTGGTGTCGAGGTCCTTGACGATGCGCACGACGCCGGAGCTCTTGGCGCCGTCGCCGTAGCTGGAGACGGCCATGAAGTCCACGGCGAGCGGGCACTCGATGGCGCGCATGAGGTCGGCCATGACCACCACGGCACCGCGCAGGACGCACACGACGAGGGGGTTGCGGCCCTGGTAGTCGCGGGTGATCTCCTGGCCCATGCGGGTGATGATGCCGTTGATGTCCTCCTCGCTGAAGAGGACCTCCTTGATGTCCGGGTGCAGTGCCTCCATGGTGCTCCTCCCGTCGTCGGGCGCGGGACGGCGCCCGGGTGCCTGGTGATTCGTCCAAGCATAGCGCACGCCGGGCGGGAGCTGCGCGGCGTTGGGGCGAGAGGGGTCGGGCGGGGCGAGAGGGGCGGGGCCCCTCGCCGGGCGCGGCGGCTAGGCGGGGCGGCTAGGCGGGGCGGGCGCGGCCCCTCGCCGGGCGGGGCGGCTAGGCGGGCAGCAGCGTGAGCTCGAGCAGGTGGCGCGTAGCTGGCGTCACGCGGGCGCGCTCGTCGGCGCGCAGGGGCGCCACCCAGACCACCTGGCCGGTGGGGCCGCTGCGCACGACCGGTACCTGGGCGCGGCGGTCCAGCGGAACGTGGGCCTCCCCCACCAGGTCGGACACCTTCTTGGACTGCCCGTGCATGCCCAGCGGGCACAGCACGTCGCCGGGACGGGGCCGGTCCACCCAGAGGCGCCCGCCGCGCGCGGGGTCCACGCCGCAGGCCTCGGCGTCGAGCAGCTGCGACTCGCCGGCCCACTCGCGGCCGTGGGCGCGGGCGTAGGCGGCGGCGTCGGGCACGGCGGGCACGGGCAGCAGGCGGGCGACGAGCGCGCGGCCGTCGGGCAGCTCAAGGCGGCCCGGGACCTCCAGCCACGCCGGGGACGCGGCCTCGGCCTCGCGGCGCGCGGCCACGACGAGCATCGCGTGGTCCACGCGCACGTCCACGCCCAGCGGCAGCGTCGCCGAGCCCGCCCCGGCCGCGACGAGCTCGAGCACGTGGGCCACGTGGCGGGCCTCCAGGCGCGCGTCGGGGCACACGCCCATCACGGCCGCGCGCACGACGCGGCGGGCCAGGGCCACCTCGCATGCGGCGAGGCGGCCGGCGTCGAGGACCACGAGGCCCCTCTCGCTGCGCCTCGTGAGGTCGCGCAGGGCCCGCGTGGCGAGGCTCGTGAGAAAGGCGTCCTCGTCCGAGAGGATGTCGCAGGTGGCCGCCAGGCTCGCGGCCACGCGCGGATTGCGGGCGCGCACGACGGGCATGAGCTCGTGGCGCACGTACGAGCGCAGGTGGGCCGTGTCCGCGTTGGTGCGGTCCTCTCGCCAGACGATGCCGCGCATGCGCAGCAGGTCGCAGAGCTCCTCGTGCGTGCGGTCGAGCAGCGGGCGGACGATGCGGTTGCGCCGGCGCGGGATGGACGAGAGGCCCGAGGCGCCGGTGCCGCGGATGGCGTTCATGAAGAAGGTCTCGGCGCGGTCGTCGGCGGTGTGGGCCGTGAGGATCCGGGCCGCGGAGCGCGAGAGGCCCTGGCGCTCGCAGAGCTCGTTGGCGAGGCGGGTGGCCTCGGCGTAGCGCAGGACGCGGCCGGCGTTCTCGACGTTGCCGTCGGAGGCGGAGGCGAGCTCGGCGACGTCGGCGCGGCAGACGGTGCAGGGGACGCCGAGCCGCGCGCAGAGGTCGCGGACGAACTCCTCGTCCTCGTCGGCGTCGAGGCCGCGCAGGCCGTGGTTGACGTGCAGGACGTGGAGGCGCTCGCGGGCGATCCAGGCGCGCCCGCGGCCGTCGTCGATGTCGAGGCGAGAGCTCGTGGCCAGGACGAGGAGCGCGGTGGAGTCCGCGCCGCCCGAGACCATGAGGACGACGGGACCCTCGAGGTCCTCGTCGGCCCGCCCGCTGGGCCGCTCGAAGCGGCCGCGGCCGCCTGCGTATCGCCGGGAGACGCTGGTCATGGATTCTCCTTCGCCGTCGCGCGCCGTTCGCCGGGCGCGCCGTGGGCGCGGCCCGAACGACGAGTGTACACGTGCCGCGCGGGGTTCCGGCGCGGCACGTCTCGCCCCCGGCACGGCCGGCGCCGGGCTTCGCGGTCCGGCGTCCGGCGTCGGGCCGTGCGGCGCCTCTCGCCGGGCGCGGCGTCACTCGGCCCTGGCGCGGGGCGACGACGCCCGCGGCGCGGCCCCTCTCGCCGGCGCTACCAGATGCTGCGGGGCTCGACCTGCGACGCCACGCACACGCTCAGGTGGCCGTCGGGCGTGCGGGCCTCGGTGAACGTCGTGTCCGCCCGCTGCGCGCCCACCGCCGCGGCCAGGGCGCGCACGCACAGGCTGGGGCGGTTGTTGTCCTGCGAGAGGTGCATGCCGACGACGCACTCCGTGTCAGGCGTCACCAGCTCGCGCAGGGCGTCGGCGGCCTGGTCGTTGGAGAGGTGGCCGCGCTCCCCGGCGACGCGCTCCTTGAGCTGGGCGGGGTAGCGGCCCGTCAGGAGCATCTGCGGGTCGTGGTTGGACTCGAGCGCCAGGACGCGGACGCCGCGCAGCGCGCCCATGGCCTCGCGGCCGAGCACGCCGGTGTCCGTGCAGAGCCCGACGACGTCGCCGCCGGCCTCGAAGCGGTAGCCGACCGGGTCGCCCACGTCGTGGAAGGTGGGGAAGCTGCGGACGCGCATCCCCGCGAGCTCGAAGGAGTCCGAGCGGTCGATGATCTGGAACCCCAGCTCCGGCAGGTACGGGCGCCCGCCGACGGTCCCCGCGGTCGCGAGCATGGGCCCGTCGAAGCGGTTTCGCAGCACACTGAGCCCCGAGACGTGATCGGAGTGCTCGTGCGTCACCAGGACGCCGCGGAGCCGCCCCAGGTCGAGGCCCAGCCGCTCCGCGCGCCGCCCGAGCTCGCGGTTCGAGAT
Organism: uncultured Olsenella sp.; assembly: GCA_937900605.1. Taxonomy (GTDB): domain Bacteria; phylum Actinomycetota; class Coriobacteriia; order Coriobacteriales; family Atopobiaceae; genus Thermophilibacter. Next base: position 2,084 of record CALCDK010000157.1, on the reverse strand, counting down.
CCCGCAGTCGACCAGGACGAGCCCTTCGGGTCCCTCCACCAGGGTCGCGTTGCCCTTCGAGCCGCTGGCCAGCACGTGCAGGTGAATCCTTGGCACCATGTTCCCTCCCGTTTCCCGTGTCGTGCCAGTGTAGCCCCGGCCCCGGCGAGAGACGCACCGGCACCCCGGACGGGCGTCGCGGCGAGAGATGCGCGCCGCCTCGGCCCGGGGGCCACGCACCCCGGGCCCCGGGCCCGGCGAGAAGCGCGCCGGCACGCGAAGCGCCCCGCCCTCGCGATGCGAGGACGGGGCGCAGGTCTGACGGTGCCTGTGGCCTCACCGCCGAAAGCCGGGCCGAATCGTGAGCCGGGACCCGGGGACGTGCCAGGACGCCCGGGCGCTAGTCGATGGCGACCTTGGTGACGTTGACCTTCTCCTCCTGCTTGGGGATGTTGACGGTCAGGACGCCGCCCTCGTACTTGGCGGTCAGGCCCGACGTCGCCGCGTCCTTGAGGTAGACGCCGCGCGTGGCGCTCCACTCGGAGGTCTCCTTGTGCAGGTAGTTCTTGCCCTTCTCCTCGTCGGACTCCTTCCTGTCGACCGAGATGGACAGGCGACCCTCGTTGAGCTCGACGTCGATCTCGTCGCGCTTGACGCCCGGGAGCTCCGCAGTGACGACGTAGGCGCCGCCGGCGTCCTCGACGTTCATCTTGAAGCTGGACGCGGAGCTGGAGATCGCCGCCATCGGGGCGTCCAGGAAGCTGTCGATCATGTCGAACGGCCAGCTGTTGCGGAGAGTGCGGGTGTAGCGATCGTAGGGAACCATGCTTGCCATAGTGACCACTCCTTCTGGTTGCGGGCGCCCTTGGCGCCCTCTGTGTTACATAGTGAGTTCTTCCCAGGCCACCGAGGTTTAAACGCGGTCTTGCCGATTTTCTTAGCGTCACATGCTCACCATATCTAAGTGTTGCGCGCTTAGGTTGTTGGGTTGCCGAGAAGGGCCAGGCGCCGCGGCGAGAGGGGTCCGCCATCCGGGGCCGTGCCCGGGGCCGGGGCGGCACGGCGCGACCGCCCGTGCCCTCGTTTTGTATGGTCTGCCCGCCGGCGGGCGACAGGCGGCGCGGCGGTCGTATGATGTGCGCATCGGAGCACGAGACAGGGGAGGCGCACATGGACGACCAGAGGCTGGACGGACCGACGTCCCAGGACGGGCACGCCAAGGGCCCCCGCACGGCCACGCCGGCACCAGCCGCAGACGTCCTCGCAGGCCGCGAGCCTGCCGAGGCCGCCGTCGTGGACGGGGCCCCGACCGCCCCGCAGGCCGCGGACCCGGTCCCCGAGGGCGCCGAGCCCGCTCCCGCCACGGGCGCCTACGTGCGTCCCCGCACCGCCCACCGCAGCGTCGAGCCCATCGACGACCTGGCCGACGACATCGCCGACGACGAGGCGCACGTCTCGCACGACTCGGAGTTCGCCCTCTCGGGCAGCCCGATCTCGGGCCACGGCTACCGCCGCTCCCGCCACGACGGGCAGCAGCTCAGGCAGGACCTCCACTACGGCCAGTACCTCGAGGTCCCCAAGGGCCGTCGCGACATCTTCGTCAAGCGCGACCGGGCCGGCCGTCGCCGCACCATCGCGGTCGTCGCCGTGCTCGTCGTGGCCCTCGTCGCGCTTCTCGCCTGGGCCCTCATCGCGGGACCGCTCTCCTAGCGCGCCGCCCCGCCGTCGTCGGCAAGAGGGTCGGCGCGCTACCCCCAGGGGTCGCGCTCGAAGAGCGGCTCGGCCACGGGCCGGCGGTCCGAGTACGGGTCGTAGCCGTCGTCGTCCTCGTTCTCGGCCCGGACGAACTCGCGCTCGTACTCGCTGCGCGCCCTCTGCGCGGCCTGGTCCCGCACGGGTGCCGGCTCGGCGGCCCTCCCCTGCCCGGGCGCCGGCTCCACCTTCGGACGCCCGTCCCGAGCGGCGGCCGTCACGGCGGCCTGCGCCCCCTCGACCGTCACCGCGGCGTCACGACCGTCCGAGACCACCTTGTCCTGCGCCATGTCATCGCCCCTTCGGCATCGTGACGACGCACGTGCGCGCCGTCCTCGTCTGAGACGCCCATC
>CALCDK010000156.1 GCA_937900605.1 uncultured Olsenella sp. | reverse complement strand
ATCCACGGCTGCGCCAACGCCATGTACCTGGGCAAGGTCATCCAGTTCAACGCCAAGGACGAGCGCGCCAAGTCCCGCTACGCCTACATCGCCAAGGAGATCTTGCACCTCGGGGGCAACACCGAGGACGAGCTCGTGGCCGCTCTGGTCCAGAAGATCCGCGACCTCAACGACCAGCTCGACATCCCGCAGGGCATCAAGAACTACGGCGCCAAGGGCGTGAAGGCCGACGAGTCCATCATCGACTACGCCGAGTTCGAGGCCAAGAAGCACGACGTCGCGGCCAACGCCCTCCTCGACGCCTGCACCGGCTCCAACCCGCGCCAGCCCTCCCAGGAGGAGATGGAGAAGCTGCTCGAGTGCGTCTACAACGACGTCGACGTCGACTTCTAGTCAACGTCCGGCAGCACGGCGAGAAGCACCGCACCGGCTCTGACGAGGGAGGCCGGGCCCCAGTGGGGTCCGGCCTCCCCTTTGCGTGCGCGGGATTGCTGGCGTGCGGGCGGGCTAGCGGGCGACGGGGTGGGCCCGATCGTAGGCCTCCACGTGGGCGCGGGCCATGGCGGAGTCGGACTCGCACGGGACGAAGGCGTCGCCCACGTGCATGGTGTCCTCGAAGCCGCGGGCCAGGAGCAGGACCAGCGTGCGGCCGTCGCGGCCCTCGGCGATGTCGAAGGCCAGGTCCACGGCGCGCGGGCGGTCGAGCTCCACGTGGTGCGGGAAGCCCTCGGGCAGCGACTCGGCCATCTGGCGGCAGATGTCGGCGGGGTCCTCGTTCCAAGGGTCGTCCGAGGTCAGGACCACCTCGTCGACGTAGCGCGCGGCCACCTCGGGCAGCTCGTGGCGCCTCTCGACGGCCTTGCCGCCGGTGGCCCCGAAGACGGCCACCTTGTGGACGTCGGGGTAGGTGCGCGCGACCATCGAGAGCAGCGACTCGAACGCCATGCGGTTGTGCGCGAAGTCCACGAGGGCCACGAGCTTGCGGTCGGCGCTGCGGTGGAGCTCCATGCGGCCGGGCACGACGGCACGCGCGAGGCCGCGCTCGACGTCGTCGAGGCTGCAGCCCAGCGCCAGCGCGCACGCCGTGGCGCACAGGGCGTTGCTCACGTTGAAGTCGCCGGGGAAGGGCAGGCGCATGCGGCGCACCTGGCCGGCGGCGTGCAGGTCGAAGGAGACGCCCTCCTCGTCGCCGTCCAGGGCGTCGGCCCAGACGTCGGCCGCGTGGTCGCGCAGCGAGAAGGTGGCCACGTCCCCGCAGGCGCGGGCGGCGGCCATGACGCGGTCGGCGTGGTCGGAGTCCAGGTTGACCACGGCCGAGCGCGCCTGCGAGAAGATCTTGAGCTTGGACGAGAAGTAGTCCTCGAAGTCTGCGTGCTCGACAGGCGAGATGTGGTCGAGGCCGATGTTGAGGAAGCAGGCCAGGCGAAGGCCCACGCCCAGCGTGCGGTCGTACTTGAGCGCCTGGCTGGAGACCTCGCAGACCAGCGCCGAGAGGTGCGAGTCCCGTGCGGCGGCGAGGTGGCGCCACAGGTCGGGGGCCTCGGGGGTGGTGTTTCTCGACGGCTCGTCCGTGACGCCGTCGTAGGTCTCGACGGTGCCGACCATGCCGCAGGAGCCCTCCCCGCAGGTCACGTCGACGATCGAGCGCAGCAGGTAGGCCGTGGTGGTCTTGCCCTTGGTGCCGGTGATGCCCACGATGGGCAGCTCGCGGTCGGGGTGGCCCGTCGCGGCGGCGGAGGCCACGGCCATGGCTCGGCGCAGGTCGGCCCCGACCAGGTGCGGCACGCCGGGAGCCACCTGCTCCAGCCGCTCGCGCAGCTCGGGCGCGCACAGGTAGGCGACGGCGCCCGCCTCCAGCGCGGAGGCGAGGAACTGCGGGCGGAAGGCCGCGCCCTTGCAGACGAAGAGGTCCCCGGGCCGGACCTGGCGCGAGTCGCAGGCGGTGCCGGCGATGAGGGGGTCGCGGTCGCCGATGGCGTCCGCCCTTGCGCCCGCGTCCGCCAGCGTGCGCGCGAGCCCCGAAAGCGTTGTGTTCTCCATGCGCTCCAGTATAGTGCGCGCGCCCGTGCCACGCCGCGCGCATGGGTCCGGCGTGGCGGCCGTATGGTAGACTTCCCATGATCGGGCGATTGGCGCAGCGGCTAGCGCAGGTGCCTTACACGCACAAGGTCGGGGGTTCGAACCCCTCATCGCCCACCACGAGAAGACGGCCCCCGCCCGCACCGCGCGACGGGGGCCTTCGCACACGAGGGGGAGGCGCCATGACGGACGACGGGATTCTCGCCAGGAGGCCCGAGGGAAGGCTCGCGGACCAGATGCGGCCGGTGACGCTCACGCCCGGCGTCATGGGCAACGCGGACGGCTCGTGCCTGGTGGAGTTCGGGCGCACGCGCGTGCTGTGCTCGGCCACGGTCGAGCAGGGCGTGCCGGCCTGGCGCCGCGGCACGCACGCGGGCTGGGTCACGGCCGAGTACGCCATGCTGCCGGCGTCCACCGCGCGGCGCACCCCGCGCGAGCAGCGCGGGCGCAAGGGGCGCTCGATGGAGATCGAGCGGCTCGTGGGGCGCTGCCTGCGCTCGGTGTGCCGTCTGGACCGCCTGGGCGAGGTTACCATCACGCTGGACTGCGATGTCGTCGAGGCCGACGGCGGCACGCGCACGGCCTCGGTGACCGGCGCGTGGGTGGCGCTGCACCAGGCGCTGTCCGCGATGGTCGAGAGGGGCCAGCTGCCCCGCATCCCGCTCACCGGCCAGGTGGCGGCCGTCTCGGCTGGCATCGTCGGCGGGCGCGCCCTTCTCGACCTGGACTACCCCGAGGACTCCCACGCTGAGGTGGACCTCAACCTGGCCGGCGACGAGCGCGGCCGCATCGTCGAGGTCCAGGGCACGGGCGAGGGCGCGCTGTACGACCGCGCGCAGCTCGACGCGCTCCTCGACCTGGCCCAGGCGGGGGTGGCCCGGCTCGTGGACCTGCAGACCGAGGCAACCGGATTCCGCCTGTAGAGGCGGCGAGGGGAGAGACACATGGAGAAGGTCGACGTCAGCGCGCTGGACCCCGAGGCCACGGTGGTCGTGGCCACCGGCAACGCGCACAAGGTCGTGGAGATCGAGGCCATCCTGGCGCCGGTCATGCCCGGCGTGCGCTTCGTGGCGCTCGGGCAGCTGGGGGACTTCCCCGACCCGGTCGAGGACGGCGAGACGTTCCACGACAACGCGCTCATCAAGGCTCGCGCGGCCCAGCGCGAGTGCGGGCTGCCCATGGCCGTGGCGGACGACTCGGGCCTGTGCGTGGACGCCCTGGGCGGCGAGCCGGGGATCTTCTCGGCGCGCTGGGCGGGCGTGCACGGCGACGACGAGGCCAACAACCGCAAGCTGCGCGAGCGCATGGCCGACGTGGCCGACGCCGAGCGCACGGCCCGCTTCCACTCGAGCGTCGTGTTCGTGCGCGGCGACGAGGTGCTGAGCGGCGAGGGCGACTGCGAGGGCCATGTGGGCCGCGAGCCGCGCGGCACCAACGGCTTCGGCTACGACCCGCTGTTCTGGCCGGACGAGACGCCGGGCCGCACCATGGCCGAGCTCGACCCCGCCGAGAAGAACCGCGTGTCGCATCGCTTCTTCGCGCTGCGCGACCTGGCGTCGAAGCTGGGATAGGGCGCGGGCCGCGGCGTTCCGGTCCGGCGACGGCCAGCTGCGGCGGGCCGTGGGCGCGCCTTCTCGCCGCGACGGCACGTGCCTCTTGCCGCGGCGACGAGCACGTGGCGCGATGCCTTGCCCGCGGCTATGGAATCGCGCCGCCGCCTGTAGCATGATGGACGTGTCTGGGCCCACGCCCGGTCACGTCGTCGACCCGGGGGCCGAGCCCCCTGCCTCAGGAAGAAGGGACGTACGAAATGAAGATCGTTCGCGCCAAGGACTATGCCGACATGAGCCGCAAGGGCGCCGCCATCATGGCCGCCCAGGTGGTCCTCAAGCCCGACTGCGTGCTGGGCCTCGCCACCGGTTCCACCCCCATCGGCGCCTACCAGGGCCTGGTCGCCGCCTACGAGAGGGGCGACCTGGACTTCTCGCAGGTCAGCACCTACAACCTGGACGAGTACCGCGGTCTGACCCACGACGACCCGCAGAGCTACCACTACTTCATGAACGAGAACCTCTTCTCGCACGTGAACATCGACCTGTCCCGCACCCACGTGCCCGACGGCTCCAACCCCGACGCCGACGCCGCCTGCGCCGACTACGACCGCATGGTCGCCGAGGCCGGCTACCCCGACCTGCAGCTCCTGGGCATCGGCAACAACGGCCACATCGGCTTTAACGAGCCCGACGACCACTTCTCCCGCGGCACCCACTGCGTCGACCTGACCGAGTCCACCATCCAGGCCAACAGCCGCCTCTTCGACGACATCGAGGACGTCCCGCGCCAGGCCTACACCATGGGCACCCAGACCATCATGTTCGCCCGCAGCATCCTCGTGCTGGCCAACGGCGCCGTGAAGGCCCAGGCCGTCCACGACATGTGCTTCGGCCCCATCACGCCCGAGTGCCCCGCGTCCATCCTGCAGCTGCACCCCAACTGCACCGTGGTCGCCGACGAGGACGCCCTGTCGCTCTGCCCCGAGGCCTAGAGAGGGGGTCGCGCGACGACGTGCGGGTCGCGCCCCGCATCTGCTCGACGTGCCAAGAGGGGCGCCGCGACGTGACGTGCGGGTCGCGCCCCGCATCTGCTCGACGGTTCCCAGGGAGCCGCGACGGGATTCCCGCTGCGGCTCCCTTTTTCGTCGCGGGCGGTCTGTCGTGGGGCGTGGGGCGGCGCGGCAGGGGGTGCTGTGACCATAATCGCGCCGATTGCGTGTCCGTTTGCGACCCAATCTGGGCGGACTCGAACGGCCAGGTCTTCTACCTGCGGTAACGTGCGGGCCATGGGAGGCCGGAGCCGATTCTTGCCGTCGGGGGTGCGCAAACGGCGCGAATTTGGTCACAGGGGGTGCCGATTTGCCGCCCCAAGTCCCGAGCGCGGTCCGTCGCGCCGCCATGCGTCGCGCCAGGTGCCCCCGCCGCCGGCCCTTCTCGCCGCCGCTGACGTGGCAACCTTGTGCCGATTGGTTTCGACAATTACCTCTAGCGAACCCCCACGGTATGATGGAAGTTCCCGGATTCTGGCTCAATTCCGCCCCTCGGGGCGTAGGAGGTTCGCATGGAGAACGACATTCCCGTGGTCAACAGGGTCGACCAGATTCACGAGGGCCTGCGCGAGCTCGAGGGCAAGCGCCTCAAGGTCAAGGCCAACATGGGCCGCTCGCGCATCGTCGAGCGCACAGGCACCCTGGTCCACGCCCACCCCTCCCTCTTCGTCGTCGAGGTCGAGGAGCGCCGCGGCCGCACCGCCCGCCAGTCCTACCAGTACGTCGACGTCCTGACGGGCACCGTCGAGCTCTTCGACGCCCAGACGGGCGATCGCCTCTTCGACTTCGTCGAGTCCGCGTCCGAGTAGCGCCGTGGCCGCGAGCCAGGTCGTGCAGGCGCCCTGCAAGGTCAACCTGCACCTGGGCATCCATCACGGGCGGGATGCGCGCGGCTACCACCGCGTCGACTCCCTCATGGTCCCCGTGGCGCTTCTCGACACCATCGTGGTCGAGGACGCCGACGCCCTCGAGGTGGCCCACGAGCCCGCCCTGGGCGTGGGCCCCTGCCGGACCACCGTGTGGCGCGCCGCGCAGATGCTCGCCGACGAGCTCGGCGTGCGCCCCGACGTGCGCGTGAGCGTCCGGGCGCGCATCCCCGAGCGCGCGGGCCTCGGTGGGTCCTCGGCGGACGCGGGCGCCACGCTGCGCGCCCTCGCCGAGCGCTGGGGCGTCGGGCCGCACGACCCGCGCGTCGTCTCGGTGGCCCGCCGCGTGGGCGCCGACGTCGCGTTCTTCCTGGACCCAGTGCCGTCGCTGTGCCTGGGCGCAGGCGACGTCGTCGAGAGGACCTTCTTGCCGTTCGAGGTGCCGCTTGCGCTCGTGATGCCGGACGGCGTCGGGGTCTCCACCGTGGAGGCCTACGAGGAGTTCGACCGCAGCGGCGCCGACCCCGCGCCGTTCGACGACGCGTGCGCCGCCGCCGAGGAAGGCAGCCCCCGCGCGGTGGGGTCGTGCCTGTTCAACAACCTCGCCGACGCCGCCTGCGCGCTGTGCCCCGAGGTCGCCCGCGTCGTGGGCTGGCTGCGTGGCCGCGACGGCGTCGTGGGGGCGCAGGTCTCGGGCTCCGGGGCGTGCTCATTCGCCGTCTGCGAGACCCCGCAGGCCGCTCGCGACGTGGCCCGCGACGCCCGCGTGATGGGCTGGAGAAGTTGGGTTACAAATTCTATTGGCGCGGACGCAAAAGTCTGGTAAACTTCATCAAGCTACGGGTTGTGGCTCAGCTTGGTAGAGCGCTCGGTTCGGGACCGAGAGGTCGCTGGTTCGAATCCAGTCAACCCGACCACGTAGACACGGGGCCGGAGGACTCAGTTCCTCCGGCCCCTTTTTGCTGCCGAGAGGCACTGTTCGTCGGCCCGGCGGTGCGTGCCCGGCGAGAAGTGCGCGCATGGCGTATGCCAGCCGCAACCCGGCCGCGCGCGTGCCGCCCGGCACCCGTCACCCGCCACTCTGGACGGCGCGCGCATGGTGGGCGGCGAGGACGAGTTCGGCTCGCTGGAGGCCGGCAAGCAGGCCGACCTGCTCGTGGTGGAGGGCGACGTCGCCGCAGACATCCACGCGCTGTCGCCGGAACGCATGACGACGGTCATGCGGGCGGGCCAGCCCGTCGTGCGCGGGGCACTGTAGGGGGGCGCAGCGGGAGCCGAGACGGGCATGTCCGGGTCGTCGCCGCCTGCGGCCGGGACCGGGGCACGCCCGCGCCCCTCGCCCCGTCGGTGCCCAGTCCGCGCCTCTCGCCTCGCCTGCGCCCCCCGGCGCGGCCTGCGCTACCTGACGACGTGGGCGCCCTGCGGCATGGGGAGCTCGGCGTCGGTGGCGACGAACACGTTGTTGCCGGGCTTCTGGGGCTCGTCGGGCCACTCGGGCACGAACCAGACGTGGGCGAACTCGCGCCCGAAGGCCTCCTCGACCTCGCGCAGCGGGCGGCTGCGGCGCCCCTCGAAGGCGCAGCGGACGTTGGCCAGGTAGACGCCGTCGGGGCAGAGGTGCTCGCGCATCACGCGGGCGCCCTCGGCGGTCTCCATGGGGCCCAGCGGGCGGCTGCCCGAGAAGGCGTCGTTGACGATGACGTCGTAGGGCTTCTCCGCCGCGCGCAGGAAGCCCCAGGCGTCGTCGTTGTGCAGGCGCAGGCGTCCGGCGCGGCATGCCCCGGTGCGCTCGAGGCACTCGTCGAGGAAGAAGTCCTCGCGGGCGATGCGGGTGATGGCCGGGTCGATCTCGACCACGTCGGTGCTCGCGCCGCGCACGTGGGCGGCGAGGTACTTGGGCAGCGAGTAGCCGCCGCCGCCCATGACCATGACGCGGCGGGGGGCGCGCTGGCGGCACAGGCCCTCGACCAGCCCGGTGATGACGCGGTGGTACTCGCACGCCAGCTCGAAGCGCAGCCCCTCGGGCACGTAGCTGACGGACTGGAACGCCCCGTTGACGTTGAGCAGGCGCACGGGCGTGCCGTCGGCGTCCTGCGAGTCGAAGACGAGCGTCACGCCGAAGCGGGTGCGCCGCATGGTGACGCCGCGGCGGCGAAGCAGCGCGGGGAGCGCCGCGACGATGCCGACGAGGGCGAGGCCGACGACGGTCGTGACGACGGTGAACGTCATGAGGGGGCTCATGGCAGGCTCCTTCCCGCGCGTCGGCGCGATGAGCGTTTGAAGATTGTGGGCTGCGGTCTTGGTCGGCTATACTAGCTGATACTGTAAAGACCCGTCACACACCATTGGCACGCACGGGAAGGACACTCCACCATGATTCTCGGTCTCGGCATCCCTGAGCTCCTCATCATCCTCGTCGTCATCCTGATCATCTTCGGGCCCAAGAACCTCCCCAAGATCGGCTCCGCCATCGGCAAGACCGTCAAGAACGTGCGCGAGGGCATGGAGGACGGCAAGGACAAGCCCGAGGAGGACGACTCCGTCGACGTCGTCGAGGACGAGGACGATGCCGACGCCCCCGCCGGCACCTTCTGCCCCAAGTGCGGCGCGGCCAACGACGCCAACGCCCACTTCTGCTGCAAGTGCGGCGCCAAGCTCGGCTCCGACGAGTAGGCCTCCCCGCAGCACACCAGGCACGCACGCAACGTCGCAACAAGTAGAGGTTTGAACATGGACAACGCCAACAAGATCGAGCTCACTCCCGAGGGCCGCCAGAAGCTCGTCGAGGAGCTCGCGTACCGCGAGGGCGAGAAGCACGACGAGATCGTCGAGCGCATCAAGGAGGCCCGCGGCTTCGGCGACCTCTCCGAGAACTCCGAGTACGACGCCGCCAAGGAGGAGCAGTCCCACAACGAGTCCCGCATCAACGAGATTCGCCAGATTCTCTCGGTCGCCCGCGTCGTCGAGGGCGGCTCGGCCCACGACCTGGCCGTCTCCATCGGCACCACGGTCGGCCTTCTCGACGCCAACGGCAAGAAGGAGTCCTTCACGCTGGTCGGCACCACCGAGACCAACTCCCTGGAGCACAAGATCTCCAACGAGTCCCCGGTCGGCCGCGCGCTCATCGGCCACAGGGAGGGTGACGTCGTCGAGGTCGTCTCGCCCTCCGGCAGGTCCAGGAAGTACACCATCGTCTCCATCGAGCGATAGCTTCCGACAGGTACAAGCTCGATGCCCCGTGTCTGCCATGCAGGTGCGGGGCATCTTTGTGAGGTGACAGGAGAAACCATGGCCCAGGAGCCCACCATCATCACAAACGACGAGCGCGCCCAGCGCCGCGCCCGCCGCCAGGCACTCATCGACGCCGGCATCAACCCGTACCCGCTGCGCTCCACGGTGACCGCCCACGCGGCCCAGCTCGAGGAGCGCTACGCGTCCCTGGAGGACGGCGCCGACACCGAGGACATCGTCTCGGTCGCCGGCCGCATCCGCGCCTTCCGCAAGCAGGGCAAGGCCGCCTTCATCGTCCTCGAGGACGTCACCGGCCAGATCCAGCTCTTCTGCCGCCACGACGTCCTGGGCGAGGAGGCCTGGGCGCTTCTCGGCCAGCTTGACCTGGGCGACATCGTGGGCGCCACCGGCGCGGTCCTGCGCACCCGCCGCGGCCAGCTGTCCGTCTCGCCCACCAGCGTGCAGCTGCTGTCCAAGTCGCTGCGACCGCTGCCCGAGAAGTTCCATGGCCTCACCGACCGCGAGGTCCGCTACCGCCAGCGCTACGTCGACCTCATCATGAACCCGGACGTGCGCGAGGTCTTCCGCAAGCGCAGCCGCATCATCTCGCTCATCCGCCGCGAGATGGAGTCCGACGGCTACATGGAGGTCGAGACCCCCATGATGCACGCCATCCTGGGCGGCGCCAACGCCAAGCCGTTCGTGACCCACTTCAACGCGCTCGACCGCGACTTCTACCTGCGCATCGCCACCGAGCTGCCGCTCAAGCGCCTCATCGTCGGCGGCATGGAGCGCGTCTTCGAGATCGGCCGCCAGTTCCGCAACGAGGGCATGGACCTCACGCACAACCCCGAGTTCACCTCCATGGAGGCCTACTGCGCCTACGGCGACCTGCAGACCATGAAGGACCTCACCCAGCACCTGTTCAAGACCATCGCGCGCGAGGTCTGCGGCTGCGAGGAGGGCCACGAGGTCATCACCTTCCAGGGCCAGCAGGTCGACATGTCCGGCACCTGGGCCTCCCGCCCGCTGTCCGACGTCGCCTCCGAGGCCGTCGGCGAGACCGTCACCATGGACACCCCGATCGAGCGCCTGCGCGAGCTGTGCCGCGCCCACGGCATCGACGTCCAGGAGGGCTGGGGCGCCGGCAAGCTCCTCTTCGAGCTCTACGACGAGCTGGGCGAGTCCACGCTGGTCAACCCCACCTTCGTCTGCGACTACCCGGAGGAGGTCTCGCCGCTGTCCAAGCGCAAGGACGACGACCCGCGCCTCACCGAGCGCTTCGAGCTGGTCATCTGCGGCCACGAGTACGCCAACGCCTTCGCCGAGCTCAACGACCCCGTCGACCAGGCCGGCCGCTTCGCCGAGCAGGTCGCGGCCAAGGGCATGGGCGACGACGAGGCCATGGGCTACGACTACGACTACGTCCGCGCCCTCGAGTACGGCATGCCCCCCGCGGGCGGCATCGGCTACGGCATCGACCGCATGGTGATGCTCTTCTGCGACCAGCCCGCCATCCGCGACGTGCTGCTGTTCCCGGCCATGAAGCCCGAGGCCATCACCCGCGCCGACATCGCCTCGCAGCTGCCCGAGACCACCGACAACGCCGCGGCCTCCGTCGACGCCCTGGCCGACGACGCCGAGAACGGCGCGGCCCACGACGCCGCGGCCTCCCGCGCCCAGGACGACGAGCCGCTCGTCGCCGGCATCTCCCGCGATGCCGCCCTCGCGCTTCTCGCCGAGCACAACTCCGACGCGTTCCACCTGGAGCACGGCCGCACCGTCGGCGGCGTCATGCGCCAGTTCGCCGAGGAGCTCGACCCGGACAACGCCGACTTCTGGGAGGTCGCGGGCATCCTGCACGACCTCGACTGGGAGGAGCACTCCGACGACCCGGCCAACCATACCGTCTATGCCGCCGAGCCCCTCGAGGCCGCCGGCGCCACGCCGGAGCTGGTCCACGCCATCCAGACCCACAACTGCGACCACAACGAGGAGCTCCCCGTCCCCGAGCACGTGATGGAGAAGGTCCTCTACGCGGTCGACGAGCTCACCGGCCTCATCGGCGCCGCCGTGCGCATGCGCCCGAGCAGGTCCGTCATGGACTTCGAGGTCAAGTCGCTCAAGAAGAAGTTCAAGGACCGCCGCTTCGCCGCCGGCTGCGACCGCGACCTCATCGAGCGCGGCGCCCAGATGCTGGGCTGGGAGCTCGACGAGCTCTTCTCGCGCACCATCAAGGCCATGCGCGCCGTCGAGCAGCGCGACGTCGTCATCGAGGCCTAGTCCTCGCGCCGCACCGGGCCGCACCAGGCCGCGCCACGTGCCGCACCGGGCCGCGCCACGCGCCGCACGAACACGCACGACAGGGGAGGGGACGCATCCGCGCGGGTGCGTCCCCTCTCGTCGTTTGCCGAATCGGCGCCAAGGGTCCACACTAGAGACGCTCGATCCAGACGTGGGAGAGGAAACCACCCCTATGTTCGAGAAGTTCACCGACCGAGCCCGCAAGGCGATGTCCCTCGCGCAGGACGAGGCGCGCGCCCTCGGGCAGATGTACGTGGGCACGGAGCACCTGCTTCTGGCCCTCATCAAGGAGGGCGACGGCATCGCCGCCAAGGCCCTCGCCGGCCTCGACGTCACCTACGACGAGGCGCTGCAGACCGTTCGCGACCTCATGTCCGACCCGGAGGACCCCGTCCCCGGCGGCCACATCCCCTTCACGCCGCGCGCCAAGCGCGTCCTGGAGGGCGCCTACCGCGAGACCATGTCCCACGGCCAGACCTACATCGCCACGGAGCACCTGCTCCTGGGCATCGTCGACGAGTCCAACGGCCGCGCCATGGACGCCCTGCGCCAGATGGGCGTCTCGGGCGACGCCGTGCGCAATGCCGTCGAGGGCCTCGTCACCAAGGACCACCGCGCGCCGCAGTCCCTGCAGGACCTCGCCGCCGCCACCGTGGCCGGCGCCGCGTCGCCCAACGAGGGCCGCGACGACGACGATGTCCCCTACCTCGAGAAGTACGGCCGCAACCTGACGCAGATGGCCGCCGAGGGCAGGCTCGACCCCGTCATCGGCCGCGACGCCGAGGTGGAGCGCGTCATGCAGGTCCTGGCGCGCCGCCAGAAGAACAACCCGCTCATCCTGGGCGACCCGGGCGTCGGCAAGACCGCCGTCGTCGAGGGCCTTGCCCAGCTCATCGTCAAGGGCACCGTGCCCGACTCGCTGCGCGGAAAGCGCATCTGCTCGCTCGACATGGCCAGCGTCGTGGCGGGCGCCAAGTACCGCGGCGACTTCGAGGAGCGCCTCAAGGGCGTCGTCGCCGAGCTGCGCGCCGCCGGCGGCAAGGTCATCCTCTTCATCGACGAGGTCCACACCGTCATGGGCGCGGGCTCCGCCGAGGGCTCCATCGACGCCGCCTCGATCCTCAAGCCGCCCCTCGCGCGCGGCGAGATCCAGGTCATCGGCGCAACCACCCAGGAGGAGTACCGCCGCCACATCGAGAAGGACGCCGCCTTCGAGCGCCGCTTCCAGCCCGTCAACGTGGCCGAGCCCACCCCGGCCGTGGCCCTGCGCATCCTCGAGGGCCTCAGGTCGCGCTACGAGGCGCATCACCACGTGCGCTACACCGACGACGCCCTGCGCGCCGCCGTCGACCTGGCCGACCGCTACGTCCAGGACCGATTCCTGCCCGACAAGGCGATCGACGTCATCGACGAGGCCGGCGCCCGCACGCGCGTCCACCAGGTCACGCCGCCGCCCGAGCTGCTCAAGGCCGACGAGGACCTCGCCGAGGTCGCCCAGAGGAAGGCCGACGCCGCCGAGGCCCAGGAGTTCGAGGAGGCCGCCCGCCTGCGCGACCGCGAGAAGGAGCTCTGCGAGCTGCGCGAGAGGCTCGAGCACGAGTGGCGCGAGTCCCTCGAGTCCAACGTCGTGACCGTCGGCGCCGACGCCATCGCCGAGGTCGTCGCGAGCATCACCGGCGTCCCGACGGCCAACCTCACCGAGGAGGAGTCCTCCAAGCTGCTGCGCTGCGAGGACGTCCTGCACCAGCGCGTCATCGGCCAGGACGAGGCCGTCTCGCGCGTGGCGCGCACGGTGCGCCGCAGCCGCTCGCCGCTCAAGGACCCGCGCCGCCCCGGCGGCTCGTTCATCTTCCTGGGCCCGTCGGGCGTGGGCAAGACCGAGCTGGCCAAGGCCCTCGCCGAGTTCCTCTTCGGCAGCGAGCAGGCCCTGCTCACCTACGACATGTCCGAGTTCATGGAGCAGCACGCCGTCGCCAAGCTCGTCGGCGCCCCTCCGGGATACATCGGCCACGACGACGGCGGCCAGCTCACCAAAGCCGTCCGCCGCAGGCCCTACTGCGTCATCCTCTTCGACGAGGTCGAGAAGGCCCACCCCGACGTCTTCAACCTGCTGCTGCAGATCCTCGAGGAGGGCAGGCTCACCGACGGCCAGGGCCGCCACGTGGACTTCTCCAACACCGTCGTCATCATGACCTCCAACATCGGCGCGCGTCAGATCGCGCAGCCCGCGACCATGGGCTTCTCGTCGTCCACCGGCGCCGGCCTGTCCGACGAGGAGATCGACCGCCGCGTGATGTCCGAGCTCAAGCGTCACTTCCGCCCCGAGTTCCTCAACCGCGTGGACGAGGTCGTCGTCTTCAAGTCCCTCACGCCCGAGCAGCTGCGCCGCATCGTCGGCCTCATGGTGGGCGACCTGCGCGAGCGCCTCGTGCGCGTGGGCATGTCCATCGAGCTCACCGACGCCGCCCGCGACCTGGTGGCCAAGCGCGGCACGGACCCGGTCTACGGCGCGCGCCCGCTGCGCCGCACCCTCCAGACGCTCGTCGAGGACCCGCTCGCCGAGGAGCTGCTGCGCGGCGAGTGGAAGGCCGGTGAGGTCGTGCGCGTCGACGAGCGCGACGGCTCGCTCGTCTTCGAGCACGCCGTGGGCCAGATTCCGGAGCCGCGCGTGCGCGAGAGCCTGGCCGACGCCGCGCTGCCGCCGCTGCCCGACCCGGACGACGCCCCGGCGGACGTGCCGTCCGGCGGCATGCGCGAGCTGGGCGCCTAGCGGTGCCGTCCCCGGGCCCGTCGGCGACGGCCGGCCGGCCCGGGGAGGCCTTCTTGGCCGTGGCACGTATACTGGTTGCAGGGCCCGCCGGCCAGGCGGGCCGCCAAGCGACGAAGGGCCGCACATGGAAACCTCTCACCTCGACAGCACCGGCGTGCTCATGAGCCGCGAGCAGCGGCTGGAGGACGCCATCAGGAAGACCGCGCCGGGCACGGCCCTGCGCCTGGCCCTCGACATGGTCATCGCGGGCCACCTGGGCGCGCTCGTGTGCGTCGGCGACGAGGAGAACGTCCTCGCCGCGGGCGACGACGGGTTCCGCCTGGACGTCTCGTTCACCGCGAACCGCCTCTTCGAGCTCTGCAAGATGGACGGCGCCATCGTGGTTGACCGCGACCTCACCAAGATCCTGCGCGCCAACTACCACCTCAACCCCGACCCGTCCCTGCCCACGTCCGAGACGGGCACCCGCCACCGCACCGCGGCGCGCATGAGCCTGCTCACCCGCGCCATGGTCATCTCGGTGTCCTCTCGCCGCTCCGTGGTCAACGTCTACGTGGACGGCAAGGGCTATCAGCTCAAGAGCGTCAACGAGCTGTTCGCCATGGTCAACCAGCTCACCGTCGCCATGCAGAACACCCGCTCCCAGCTGGACCGCAGCCTGCTGCGCCTCACCAGCCTGGAGTTCGACAACTGCGTCACCCTGGGCGACATCACCGACATCTTCTACCTCTTCGAGGTGCTCCTCACCGCCGGCCAGGAGCTCGACGACTGCATCCTGCAGCTCGGCAGCGAGGGCAAGACCACGCAGATGCAGCGCGAGGAGTACCTCGCCGGCATGGACGAGTCCTACACCCTCATGGTGCGCGACTACGCGCGCGACTCCTCCGAGGAGTCGGCCTACGTCATCCGCCGCCGCCTGCACGAGACCGCCAACGCCCAGCTGCGTTCGGCCAAGTACGTGGCCCGCATCCTGGGCTACCCCGACGACCGCGGCGAGGACTCCATCATGACCCCGCTGGGCCTGCGCACCCTGTCGCGCGTGCCGGTGGTCCGCGAGGGCATGGCCGACAAGATCGTCGACGAGTACGGTTCGCTCCAGGAGGTCATGGAGGCCGTCGACGACGACCCGTCGCGCCTCGGCAAGATCGGCGTCAAGAACCCCGGCGTCCTGGCCAACAGCCTCCACCGCATGTGGGGCAAGGGCGAGTGAGCGCCGGAGCCAATCCGCGGGACCTCGTCGGAGCCGGGTCCCGCCAGGCAGGGGCCCCCACGGGCGCCTGCGCCGTCGTCGTGGCGGGGGG
>CALCDK010000155.1 GCA_937900605.1 uncultured Olsenella sp. | reverse complement strand
CCGCGCCTCCCGCCACGACCTCTCGGCGTACCTCGCGTGGGCCCGCCGCGCGGGCGTCGACCCCGCCCGCGCCACCCATCGCGAGCTGCGCGGGTTTCTCGCCGACCAGGCCCAGGCCGGCTACTGCGCCGCCACGGTTGACCGCCGGCTGTCGGCCGTGCGGGGCTTCTGCAGGTGGCTCCGGCAGCGCGGGCTGTGCGAGTCCGACGCGTTCGAGGCCGTCTCGGGACCCAGGTCGGCCCACAGGCTGCCCAGGTCGATGCAGGAGGACGAGGTCGCCGGCCTGCTCGGCGCCTGCGACGCCTCCACGCCCGCTGGCGTGAGGGACCGGCTCATGGTCGAGCTCCTCTACGCGTCGGGCGCCAGGGCCTCCGAGCTCGCCGCGCTGCGCGTGCGCGACGTGGACCTCGCGCAGCGCCAGGTGAGGCTCGTGGGCAAGGGCGACAAGGAGCGCCTCGTCCCGCTCTACGACGTCGCCTGCGAGTGGTGCGCCCGCTACCTGCGCGAGGCACGTCCCGCGCTTCTCTCCGGCGCGCGCCCGCGCGACCGGGACATCTCGTGCGGCGACGCGGGCAACGACGCCCGGCCCGCCCCGTCGGCTGACGCCCGTCCCGTCCCGCAGGCCGACCCGCCGACAGACGCGCTCATGGTCTCCTCGCGTGGCAGGGCGATGTCGGCGGCATCGCTGCGCGCCCGCTTCAAGGCGCTGTGCGCCCGCGCGGGCCTCGACCCCGCGCTCTCGCCGCACGCCATGAGGCACACCTTCGCGACCGACCTGCTCACGGGCGGCGCGGACCTGCGCAGCGTACAGGAGCTCCTCGGGCACGAGAGCGTGGCCACGACCCAGGTGTACACGCACCTCTCGGTCGAGAGGCTCAAGGACGCCGCCCGCGCGGCACACCCGCGCTCGTGAATTGGCCGTGGAGCGGGATTGGCCCTCGACAACGGGGGCACGGCCGTCTATAGTTGCTGCTTGCTGTGCATGGGCGCAGTGTGCCGCGTGACCGCGCGGCAGAAATTCGCACGTGCGACGACCCGCCCGCCGTGGTGCTCGGGACTCAGCCAGGTCCCGGGTGGCGACTCGGGGATGATATCGCACGGAGGACCAACCACAGGAGGTTACCATGGCTAAGATCACCATCCAGACCCTTCTCGATGCCGGCTGCCACTACGGCCACCAGACCCGTCGCTGGAACCCCAAGATGAAGTCGTACATCTTCGGCGAGCGCAACGGCATCTACATCCTCGACCTCAAGCAGACCATGCTCGGCGCCGACAAGGCCTACACCTTCCTGAAGGAGACCGCTGCCAAGGGTGGCACCATCCTCTTCGTCGGCACCAAGAAGCAGGCCCAGGAGCCCGTCGCCGCCCAGGCCGAGCGCTGCGGCATGCC
>CALCDK010000154.1 GCA_937900605.1 uncultured Olsenella sp. | reverse complement strand
CGACCGAGGACAAGAAAGACTTGGTGGAGCGCATCGACTCGCTTTTGCCGGAGGCCGAGTGCGTCATCAACGCCGGTGACCCCGATGATGAAGGCCAGCTCATCGTTGATGAGGTGCTGGACTACCTCGGCTACGAGGGCGAGGTGCTGCGCGTCTACGTCAACGACAACATCGAGAAGAACATCGTCAAGGCGTTCGAGCGTCTGGTACCCAACGAGCAGTGCCGCCCTGCCGGTGACGCGGCATACGCCCGTCAGATGGCGGACAAGTGCTTCGGCGTGAACGAGACCCGCCTTGCCACCAAGCGGCTCGGGGGCCTGTTCTCCGTCGGTCGCGTGCAGACCCCGACCCTTGGATTGGTGGTCAACCGCGATGAGGCGATAGAGAACCACGTCACCCGGAAGTATTACGAGCTGACCGCCACCGGCGGCTGTGCAGACGCGTCGGGAGCACCGGTGTTCAAGTTCAAGCCGGACAAGGACATGTTGGCCGGTGAGAAGCACGTCTTCGACCGCGATGTCCTCGATGCCGTCAAGGCGAAGCTGGACGGCTCGGGTATGTCCTTCTCCACGGTCATCTCGAAGAAGGTCGAGAACCCTCCCCTGCCCTACAACCTGACGGTGCTGCTCTCCGACATGTCCCGCCGCTACGGCTTCTCCGCATCGAAGACCCAGCAAATCACGCAGGATTTGCGTGATAAGTACAAGGCGATAACCTATAACCGCTCGGACTCCCAGTACCTCAAGGAGGAGCATTTCGCGCAGGCACCGGTGGTGCTTGCGCAGGCCATGGAGAACGTCGGGGCGACATGGCCGCTCGACTACTCCATCCACTCCAAGGCGTTCAACGAGAAGAACGTCACTGCGCACCACGGCATCATCCCGCAGGAGGTCAGCGCCCCCGTAGCCGACATGACCGGGGATGAGGCCAAGGTCTACACGGCCATCGTCGAGCGCTATGCCATGCAGTTCCTCCCACCCGCCACCTACGATGTGAGCACCAGTGCCTTCGCGGTCGATGGCGGGGAGTTCCAAGCCGTCGCGCGGCGCGTGCGCGAGGCCGGTTTCAAGGCCGTGTTCGGCAACGTCTCCGATGAGGACGGCGATGACGCGGCATCCGGCAACCCTTGGATTGACGAAGGCGACCATCGCC
>CALCDK010000153.1 GCA_937900605.1 uncultured Olsenella sp. | reverse complement strand
CGGGCAGCATCGTGGCGCTCCTATTTGCGCTTGCTCCGGATGGGGCTTGCCAAGCCGTCGTGTTGCCACGGCGCTGGTGGTCTCTTACACCACCGTTTCAGCTTTTCTCTCACCCGCCAAGGCGGGCAGCGGGAGTCTTCTTTTCTGCGGCGCTTTCCGTCGGGTCACCCCGCCTGGCCGTTGGCCAGCATCCTGCCCTGTGGAGCCCGGACTTTCCTCATTGCCTCGACGAATCGAGGCCCCGCGGTCGTCTGGCCCACCTCGCAAGGGCCTACTCTAGCACACCCGCCGCTGCGCGGGCCGTTCGATTCGCCCGTCCCGGTGGTCTACAATGCAGTCCCGTCCACACCCGCCGCCCGTCCGGCCGTCATGAGGGGGCTGCTCCAAGTGCCTTCGTCCTTCTCCGCCCAAGCCCGTCAGGCCGGTCACGGCCCCGCGTCGTGCGTCTGCGCCCCCGTCCGCGGCCGTGCCGTCGCGCTGCGTGACGTCGGCGACCCGGCGTTCTCCCAGGGCATGCTGGGGGAGGGACTGGCCTTCCAACCGTCCTCGGACGTCGTCTGCGCCCCCGTCACGGGCATCGTGGCCGCAGACACCAGCACCAACCACGCCCTGGTCATACGCTCGCAGGAGGGCCTCGAGGTGCTCGTGCACGTCGGCTTGGACACCGCAGGCCTGCGCGGGCGCGGCTTCGTGCCGCTCGTCTCGCGCGGCGAGGCGGTCGAGCGTGGGCAGGAGCTGCTGCGCTTCGACCGGGAGCTCGTCGTCCGCAGCGGGCTCGACCCCGTCGTCGTCATGACGCTGACCGAGCTGGGGCAGGCCTCGTCCGTGCGCGCGCTGTGCGAGCCCGGCCGGGAGGTCTCCTGCGGCGAGCCGGTCCTGGAGGTCCTGCGATGAGCGCCACGTCGTACCTCACCATCGCCGAGGGCGCCGAGGCCGTCGGGGAGTTCGAGGACCGCAGGAGCCGCTTCATCGCGCAGCTGGTCCACGTGGGCTCCGAGCGCGAGGCCGACGCCTTCCAGGCTCAGGTGCGCGCGCGGCACCACGACGCGCGCCACAACGTGCCGGCCTGGGTCCTCTCCGACGGGCGCGAGCGCTGCTCGGACGACGGCGAGCCCAGCCGCACCTCCGGCATGCCCACGCTCGAGGTCCTGCGCGGAGAGGGGCTCGCCGACGTCTGCTGCGTGGTCACCCGCTACTTCGGCGGCACCCTGCTGGGCCCGGGCGGCCTCGTGCGCGCCTATGCCGCCGCGACCCAGGCGGCCGTCGCCGACGCCCGGGAGCGCGGCCTCGTCGTCGAGAAGACCCTCGTGACCCGGGTGGCCGTCTGCATGCCCTATGCGCTGTACGACCGCGTCTGCCACCTGCTGTCCACCTGCGGGGGCAAGGCCTGCGACACCGCGTTCTCCGACGAGGTCCAGCTCGTGTGCGCGTTCCGCGCGGGCGAGGAGGCCCCCTTCGTCGACGCCGTGCGGGAGCTCGCGTGCGGCCAGGACCTCTGCGTGGTCCACGAGCCGTCCTTCAGCGAGTTCTAGCGCGTCGTGGCCGCGGCATGTCGCCGCGACGGTGCGCCGCCCGCGTGCCGCCGACATGACGCCGCCAACGGAAAGGGGGCCGCGACCCGTCCGGTCGCGGCCCCCTCTTGCGCGCTCGGCGCCCGTG
>CALCDK010000152.1 GCA_937900605.1 uncultured Olsenella sp. | reverse complement strand
GACTCCGAGCTCGGGGGCGAGGCGTTCTCGCGCGAGCTGCTCTCGCTGGTCGACGACGCGGCGCGCCGCCAGGCGATGCGCGACGCGGCGCGGGGCCTGGGGCAGGAGCGCGCGGCCGCGGCCCTGGCCGACGAGGTCGAGCGCGCCCTGCGCTAGCCGCGCGGCCGCCGGACCTGCGGGCCCGGGCGCCGCGCGCCTGTGGCCCGGATGGAGCGCGGGGCCCGTGGCGCGCGCCTGTGGCCCGCATGGGATACAGTAGACTGGTCCGCCGGCTCGGCGGGCGCTACCCGGACGGAGGGCTTATCCATGGCTTCTGAGAACCAGGGCGTCACCAGCGCCCACTTCATCGGCATCGGCGGCGCCGGCATGAGCGGCATCGCCCTGGTCCTGCACGAGCGCGGCTGCAAGGTGACCGGCTCGGACCTCAAGAGCTCGCACTACGTCAGGGAGCTCGAGGCCGCCGGCGTCGACGTCACCGTCGGCCACGAGGCCTCCACCGTCGACCGCGTCTCCCCGCAGGTCGTCGTCACCTCGACCGCCATCCCCGAGACCAACCCCGAGGTCGTGCGCGCCCGCGAGCTGGGCATCCCCATCTGGCCGCGCGCCAAGATGCTCTCGTACCTCTCGGGCTCGCAGCGCACCGTCGCCGTCGCCGGCACCCACGGCAAGACCACCACGTCCTCCATGGTCGCAACCATGCTCGACAAGATGGGCCTCGACCCGTCCTTCCTCATCGGCGGCATCGTCGAGGGCTATGGCACCAACGGCCGCAACGGCTTCGGCGAGCACTTCGTCTGCGAGGCCGACGAGTCCGACGGCTCGTTCCTCTACCTGAACCCCAATGTCGTCGTGGTCACCAACATCGAGGCCGACCACCTCGACCACTACGGCACCCTCGAGAACATCGAGAGGACCTTCTGCCAGTTCATGGACCTCGTCGGCGAGGACGGCTGCGTCGTCATCAACGGCGACGTCGCCCACTACGCCGAGCTCGCCCGCTCCTGCGGCCGCCGCTTCGTCACGTACGGCTTCGAGCCCTCGTGCGACTACGTCTGCGTCCCGCGCGAGGCGGGCCACCGCCTGGAGAGCTCCTTCGACGTCGTCCTGCCCGGCGGCGAGAGGCGCGTCGGCGTGACCATCAAGGCCAACCCCGGCCGTCACAACATGGCCAACGCCACGGCCGCCGTCGCCGTCGCCGACGTCCTCGGCCTCGACGTCGAGGCCGCCGCGCGCGCCCTCAGCCAGTTCGCCGGCGCCCGTCGCCGCTTCACCCACGTCGGCGACGTCGCCGGCGTGACCGTCGTCGACGACTACGGTCACCACCCCACCGAGGTGCGCGCCACGCTCGGCGCGGCCCGCGAGCTGCCCTTCGAGCGCGTGGTCTGTGTCTTCCAGCCGCACCGCTACAGCCGCACCCAGGCGCTGGCCGACGACTTCGGCCGCGCGTTCGACGACGTCGACGTCCTGCGCGTCATGGACGTCTTCGCCGCCGGCGAGATGCCCATCCCGGGCGTCTCGGGCAAGACCGTCGCCCAGGCCGTCCAGGCCGAGGGCCACGTGCCCGACGTCGCCTACGTCCCCAACCGCAGGCAGCTCGTGAGCGAGCTGTGCGACCTCGTGCGCCCCGGCGACCTCCTCGTCACCCAGGGCGCTGGCGACGTCACCTCCCTCGGCCCCGCCTTCATCGAGGCCATGCGCGAGCGAGAGGCCGGAAGCGCGCAGTGAGCGTCTTCAACGCATACATGACCCTCTCGGGCGCGGTCGACGCCGACGTCCTTCGCGACGAGCGGCTCTCTCGCCACACCACGTACAGGATCGGCGGGCCCGCCGCGCTGTTCGTGGCCGCGCACACCTATGCCGCGCTCACCAGGACCCTGCAGGTCCTCTCTGCGGAGGGGGTCGACTGGGTCATCCTGGGCAAGGGCTCCAACGTCCTGGTGTCCGACGAGGGCTACGACGGGTGCGTCATCGTCCTGGACGGGGAGTTCTCCCGCATCCAGGTGGGCGACGACGCCACCGTCACCGCCGGTTCGGGGGCCCTGCTCTCCCGGGTGGTCAACGACGTCATGCGAGCTGGCCTCGCGGGCCTGGAGCCCTGCGTGGGCATCCCCGGCACGCTGGGCGGGGCCATCTCCATGGACGCCGGCACCCGCCGCGAGTGGATCGGCCAGCGCGTCCGCGACGTGGTGGTGCTGCGCCCCGGCGAGGGCATGCACCGCTACCGCGGGTCCGACCTGAGCTGGGGCTATCGCTCCACGTCGATCCCCACCTCCGAGATCGTCCTCGAGGCCACCCTGCAGCTCGAGCGCTCCACGCGCGAGCGCGTGGCCGCCGACATGGACTCCCGCCTGAGGCGCCGCCGCGAGGCGCAGCCCCTCGGCATGCCCAGCTGCGGCTCGGTCTTCCGCAACCCGCCCGAGCGCTCCGCCGGGGTCCTCGTGGACTCCTGCGGCCTGCGCGGCGCCATGTGCGGCAGCGCGCAGATCTCGCCCGAGCACGCCAACTTCATCGTCAACCGAGGGGGCGCCACCGCCGCCGAGGTCGTCACCCTCATCGGCCGCGCGCACGACGACGTGCTCGCGCGCTTCGGCGTCGACCTCGCCTGCGAGGTCAAGCTCCTCGGCTTCGGGGCGTAGGGGGAGGCCATGGGAGACGCCAGGTCAAGGCGCCCGACCCCGCGCGGCGGGGGAGGTCCCATGCCCGGGGGCGGCCCGCGCCGCGATCCCACGGGCGGCCTCGGCATGCCCGGCTCCCGTCCGGGCCGCCCGTCGCGCCCGTCGCGTTCCGGCTCCGTCCCGGGTCGCCCGTCGCGCCCCGGCTCCGCCACGGGCCGACCGTCGCGCCCCGGCTCCGCCACGGGCCGCTCGTCGCGTCCCGCGCCCCAGGGCCGCCCGTCTCGCCGCCCTGCGGCGCCGTCGTCCCCGCGCACGTCCGGGTCCGTTGGGGCCTCCGGCTCGCGCGGCCCCGCCGGCTCGCTCGGCCGCGTCGCGCGCCCCCGCGTCTCCCGCACGCCCCCCTTCGCGCCCTCTCCGCGCCCGTCCGCCGCGCCGTCCGGCCGTCCCCCCGCGCGCCAGCGCCCCTCGGCCCGCACGGCCCCCGCCCCGCTGGGCGCACCGTCGCGCCGTGGCGCCTCGCCCGCGGCCCGCGTGGCCCAGGGCGCGCCCGCGGGCCAGGGCCGTCCCGCCGCCGGCCGCGCCCAGCGCCCCGACGCCACGAGCGGAAGGGAGCGCAGGAGGCGCCACCAGCGCATCGCGGGTCTCAGGTCCCTGCTCGTCGTGGCCGGCGCCGTCGCCGGCGCGCTCGTGGTCGCGCTCGTCGCGTTCCTCGTGCTTCGCTCCTCGCCCGCCTTCCGCATCACGTCGGTCGTCGTGGAGCCCACCGAGCACCTTGGCGAGGAGGACATCAGGAACCTCGTCCGCGTGCCCGAGGACGCCACGCTGCTCGACCTGGACACCCGCCCCATCGAGGAGTCGCTGCGCCAGTCCCCCTGGGTCGCGTCCGTCTCGTTCCAGCGCGAGTTCCCCTCCACGCTGCGCGTGACCGTCACCGAGCAGACCCCCAAGGCGCTCGTCGTCATGAGCTCCGGCTCCCTGGCGTGGTACCTCGGCAGTGCCGACGTCTGGATCCAGCCCGCGCGCATCGACGTGGGGGAGGGCCAGTCCGTCAACGACGCGGCCCTGGCCCGTGCGACCTCGGAGGGCGTCCTGCTCGTCACGGACGTTCCCGCCTCCGTCGAGCCCGAGGCCGGCGCCACCGCCTCCGACGAGGTCCTTGCCGCCGTCGACGCCTTCCAGCGGGGCTTCTCGCCGACCCTGCGCGACCAGATCGTGCGCTACTCCGCGCCGTCCAAGGACGCCGTGTCGTGCACGCTGTCCAACGGCGTCGAGGTGTCCCTGGGATCTGCGACCAACGTCGCCGAGAAGGAGCAGGTCGTCCTTCAGCTTCTCGAGAAGTACCAGGGCAAGCTCCTCTCGATCAACGTGCGCGTCGTGGCCAAGCCCTCGGTCAAGCCGGTGGACTCCTCCAACGTGCAGGCCGGCACCGGGACCGCGGGAGGCCTCTCCTAGGCCTGCCACGGCCTCCGGACGGCTTCACACCATCGTCACAGCGTTTGACGTCGCCGTCGGTTATGTGGCAAGATACCGTGCTTTTAAAGCACCGTTTAGCTTTACCTGAGGTTTAGGGTTTCCGCCGGCCGTGGCCCAGCCGCGCGGGACGCATCGCAAGGGGCCGCAGAACCGTCCCACAGAGGAGGACACGATGATCAAGGACACCGACACCCTCAACAACTACCTTGCCGTGATCAAGGTCGTCGGCGTGGGCGGTGGCGGCACCAACGCCGTCAACCGCATGATCGAGGAGGGCATCCGCGGTGTCGAGTTCGTCGCCGTCAACACCGATGCCCAGGCGCTCGCCATCTCCGACGCCGACATCAAGGTCCACATCGGCACGGACATCACCAAGGGCCTCGGCGCCGGCGCCAACCCCGAGGTCGGCAAGGAGGCCGCCGAGGACTCCCGTGACGAGATCAAGGCCGCGCTCGCGGGCGCCGACATGGTCTTCATCACCGCCGGTGAGGGCGGCGGCACCGGCACCGGCGCCGCTCCCGTCGTCGCCGACATCGCCAAGAACGACGTGGGGGCGCTGACCGTGGGCGTCGTCACCAAGCCGTTCACCTTCGAGGGACGCAAGCGCTCCAAGTCGGCCACCGACGGCATCGCCAACCTCTCCGACAACGTCGACACCCTCATCGTCATCCCCAACGACAGGCTCCTGAGTCTGTCCGAGAAGAAGACCACCATGCTCGAGGCCTTCCGCATGGCCGACGACGTGCTGTGCCAGGGCACCCAGGGCATCACGGACCTCATCACGGTCCCCGGCCTCATCAACCTCGACTTCGCCGACGTCTGCACCATCATGAGGGGCGCCGGCACCGCGATGATGGGCATCGGCCTCGCCTCCGGCGACTCGCGCGCCTCCGACGCCGCCCAGGAGGCCATCTCCAGCCGCCTGCTCGAGAGCTCCATCGACGGCGCCACCCGCGTCCTGCTCTCCATCGCCGGCAATAAGGACCTCGGCATCCAGGAGATCTCCGACGCCGCCGACGTCGTCGCGCAGAACGTCGACCCCGAGGCCAACATCATCTTCGGCACCGTCGTCGACGAGTCCCTGGGCGACCAGGTCCGCGTCACCGTCATCGCTACCGGCTTCAACGACTCCAACGTGCAGCAGTCCCTGCCCACGCTCAACGTCCCCGTGTCGCGCCCGGCCGCGCCCGCCCCGCGCCCGGCGGCCAACGCGCCCACGTCCCAGGGCATGCCCATCAACGTGAGCCGCCCGCAGAGCTCCTCCAACGACAAGGAGTTCGACATCCCCGAGTTCCTCAAGCGCAGCCGCATCTAGCGATGCCCTGCCTCCAGAGACATCGCTCGGACGACGTGACCCTGCTCGGCGACGACACCGTCGCCGCGGGCGGGGTCACGTTCGCGTTCACCGAGAGGACCGGCGGCACCTCCGCCGCGCCGTACGCCTCGCTCAACCTGGGCGATCGCTGCGGCGACGACCCCGCCTGCGTCGAGCGCAACCGCGCCCTCGCGCTGGCGGCCGTGGGCGCCTCCGGGCTCGCCGGGCGCCTCGTCGTGCCGCACCAGGTCCACGGCGACCACGTCGTCGTGGTCCGCGAGGGCGAGGGTGCGCTCGACCGCGCCCTCGACGAGGCCCACGCGGGCGCCGACGCCGTCGTCTGCGTCGCGCGCGAGGTCCCCGTCATGCTGTGCTTCGCCGACTGCGTCCCCGTGGTCCTGGTGGCCCCCGACGGCTTCGCCGTCGTCCACTCCGGCTGGCGCGGCACCGCCGCGCGCATCTGCGAGAAGGCCGCCCGCGTGCTCTGCCGCGAGGTCGGCTGCGCCCCCGACGACCTACTCGCCTACGTCGGGCCGCACGTCCAGGCATGCGACTACGAGGTCTCCCAGGAGCTTGTCGACCGCTTCGTCGACGGCTTCGGCCCCGGCGCCAACTCGTCCGGCCGCCTGCTGGACCTCGGCCACTGCGTCCGCGCGGCGCTTCTCGCCGCCGGCGTCCCCGAGGCGTCCGTCGCCTGCTGCGACGTCTCCACCGCCTCGGCCACGGACCGGTTCTTCTCGTACCGCGCCGAGCACGGCCGCTGCGGCCGCCACGCCGCCGTCGCCGTCATGGGTGCCGGGCGTCCCCACTGGGAGCCCTTGGCGCCCGAGGGGGGAGCGGGCCATGTGCGCTGACGCCGACGCGCGCCTCGCGTTCCTCTCCGCCCGCCGAGACGAGCTGCTCGCCCGCGTCGCCGACGCCGCCGCTCGCTCCGGCCGCGACGCGTCCGACGTCTCCGCCCTCGCCGTCTCCAAGACGGTCGACGCCGCCGACGTCGAGCTCGCCGTCCGCGCGGGCTGGGACGCGTTCGGCGAGAACCGCCCGCAGGAGCTCGTCCGCAAGCTCCGCACGCTGGGCGCCTCGCTTGCCGAGCCCCCGCGCTTCGACATGATCGGCAACCTGCAGACCAACAAGGTCAACCAGGTCATCGGCCGCGTCGCGCTCATCCACTCGATCAGCTCGCTGCACCTCGCGCAGGCGGTCTCGACGCGCTGCGAGGCGCGCGGTCTGACCTGCGACGTGCTGCTCGAGGTCAACGTCTCGGGCGAGCGCTCCAAGTCGGGCTTCTCGTCCGAGGAGCTGCGCGGGCAGTGCGACCAGGTCCTGGCCCTGGGCGGCATCCGGGTGCGCGGCCTCATGACCATGGCGCCCGCGCACGACCCGCAGGCGGCACGCCGGACCTTCTCGGGCCTGCGCGACGTCCGCGACGAGCTGCGCGTCCGCTCCGGGCTCGCGCTCGACCTCATGTCCTGCGGCATGAGCGACGACTTTGAGATTGCGGTGGAGGAGGGCTCCAACCTCCTGCGCCTTGGAAGATGCGTGTTCGATGAGGGGTACCAGCTGAGTTAGGACGACCGCGCCCACGGGCGCTAGGAAGGGAGAGGGGCCACATGGGCATTCTCGACTCCATCAAGGACAAGCTGCGCGGCGGCGAGCAGCAGGACTACTACGACGACCAGTGCGACGACCAGTACTACGACGAGCAGGGCTACGCCGGCGACCCGCAGCCGACGCACGCCGAGGCCCCGAGGGGCAACCACCTGCTGGGCAACACGCCGCGCCCGGAGGCCCAGAGCGTCTCGGTCTACACCCGCTCCGGCCGCCGCGTGGGCGCCTCCGCCGGCTACGCGCCCGAGCCCGCCCCCGTCGTGCCGCAGCGCAGCTACGCCGACCCCGCGCCGGTCGCCGCGCCCTCCTACGACCCGTCCGTCCCGTCCGTGGAGCTGGGCACCAAGACCATCCCCAGGACGGTCTCCGGCCAGCTGCCCCCCTACGTCCTCAAGCCCGTCTCCTACGACGACGTGCAGACCGTCGTGCGCCGCGTGCGCACCAACCAGCCGGTCGTCGTGGTGTTCCGCAACACCAACATCGACACCGCCAAGCGCATCCTCGACTTCTGCTTCGGCCTCTCCTTCGGCCTCGACGGCGAGGTCAGCGAGCTCGGCGACCGCGTCTTCGTGGTCCTGCCGCACGGCGTGCAGCTCTCGCAGGCCGACATCGACAAGCTCGTCGCCGACGGCGACCTCGTGAGGTAGCCCATGTCGCAGCAGCTCACCTGCACCGTCGCCCTCGTCGGTGCGGGGTCCATGGGCGGCGCGGTCGCCCGCGGCATCGTCGAGTCCGGCG
>CALCDK010000151.1 GCA_937900605.1 uncultured Olsenella sp. | reverse complement strand
GGAGCGGCCGACGTGCCCGCGCCTGCCGCAGGTCTGCTGTGCCTACGAGCTGCCCGACGAGCTCGTGGTGGTCTGTACGCACGTGGCGGGGCGGACGCTGCGCGAGGAGGTCCGCGAGGCGGGGCCGACGTCGCCCGCCCGGACGGCGGCGCTCGTGGCCGACGTGTGCGAGGCGGCCGGATGGCTGCATGCCCGCGGCGTGGTGCACCGCGACCTCACGCCCGACAACGTGGTCGTCGCCGAGGACGGCGCGCACGTCATAGACCTGGGCATCTCGCGCGTGCCCACCCCGGGCGCGGCCCGCGACACGACCCTGTTGGGGACCCGGGGCTACGCCGCCCCCGAGCAGTACGGGTTCGCGCAGACTGACGCGCGCTCGGACGTCTTTTCCATCGGCCGCCTCGCGCTGTTCCTGCTCACGGGCGAGGACCCCTCCCCGTCGGCGGAGGGCCTGCCCCGCGAGCTGGCGGGCACCCCGGTGGGCGACGTGCTCGAGCGAGCGTGCGCCTTCGAGCCGGGCGCCCGCTACCAGCGCGCCGACGCGCTGTCCCGCGCGCTTCTCGCCGCGGCGGACGAGCAGGGCACGGACGGCGAGAAGGACGACGGCGACGCGGGGGCCGGGGCGGCGGCCCCGGGACCTGGTGCCGAGGACGGGGGCGGAGGCGAGGCCGCGGGTGTCGAGGCCGCGTTCGAGCCCGGGCCCGCACCCGTGGCCGGGGCCGCGTTCGAGCCCGCGGGCACCCGCCGAAGGCCGGTGCTTCTCGCCGTGGAGGTCGTCATGGCGGCCCTGGCGGCGCTCGGGACGCTCGAGTCGCTGTTCGTGCCCGTCGACGCCGCGAGCTGGGCCATGGAGGCCGCGACCCGCGTCATGCTGCTGCTCACGGGCGCTGTCCTGGTGCGCGACGTGCTGCTCGGCCTCGCGCGGGAGCACTCGGGCAGGGGCGTCGGCTGGCCGGCGTTTTGGCGCTCGCTCGGCCGCAGCGTGGCGGTTCTCGCCGTCGCGTACCTGGCCGCGGGGGTGTTCGTCACCGTCGTCGGGGCGTAGCCGCGGGGCCGCACGCCGCCGCAGGGCCGCACGGCGCCGCAGGGCCGCATGCCGTCCGGGGCCGACGGCGCGCCTCTCGCCGACTTAGCTGGCAGCTGAGGAATCGCCGCGGACGCCTCCCTAGCATCGGGTGCACGCATCCATGTGCCGCGAGGTCGCGGCCACGTCAGAAGGGGAGAGCACCATGGGCAAGGGCGCCGACGGTCAGGGCAAGAAGCCGATCTTCAAGAGGTGGTGGTTCTGGGTCATCGTCGTGCTGGTCGTCTTCGGCGTCGCGGGCGGCGCGGGCTCGGGCGGCAGCTCCTCCGGTGACCAATCCGGCCAGTCGGGGCAGGTGCAGTCCCAGCAGGCCGAGTCCCAGCAGGCCGCGCCCAAGCCCGAGGACGACCCCGACGTCCCCGTCGAGAACCGCAACGCGCTGCGCAAGGCGCGCACGTACTCCGACGCCATGCACATGTCCAAGCAGGCCATCTACGACCAGCTGACCTCCGAGTACGGCGAGCAGTTCCCGGCCGAGGCCGCTCAGTGGGCCGTCGACAACCTCGACGCGGACTGGAACGCCAACGCCCTGGCCAAGGCCGAGACCTACTCCGACGACATGCACATGTCCTACCGCGGCATCTACGACCAGCTGACCTCCGAGGACGGCGAGAAGTTCACGCCGGAGCAGGCGCAGTACGCGGTGGACAACGTCCAGGCCGACTGGAACGCCAACGCGCTGGCCAAGGCGCAGTCCTACCAGGAGACCATGTCGATGTCGACCGAGGCCATCCGCGACCAGCTCGTCTCCGACTACGGCGAGAAGTTCACTCCCGAGCAGGCCGACTACGCGATCCAGAACCTCTAGCGGGCCGTCCCGGGGGCTCCCGACGGGGCCGTCTCGCGCCATGCGGCATTACAATCGCCGTGTGCGCGGGACGACCCCGCGCCCGTCCGAGGGGAGACTCCCATGAAGCTCGTCATCGCTTCCGACATCCACGGCGCGGCAGGGGCCTGCGAGCTCCTCATGGACGCCATCGACCGCGAGGCGCCCGACCGCGTGGTCCTGCTGGGCGACCTGCTCTACCACGGCCCGCGCAACGACCTGCCCGCCGACTACGCCCCCAAGCGCGTGATCGAGATGCTCAACGGCATCGCCGAGCGCGTCATCGCGGTGCGCGGCAACTGCGAGGCCGAGGTGGACCAGATGGTCCTGGCCTTCCCGTGCATGGCCGACCACGACGTCCTCCTCGACCCGTCGGCTGACCGCACGCTGTTCCTCACGCACGGCCACGTCTACGGCCCCGGCCTTCACAACAGCGTGGACCGCTGGCCCGCGCTGCCCGAGGGCTCGGCGCTGGTCTACGGGCACACGCACAAGAAGGTGCTGCAGGAGGTCGAGGGGCACCCTGGCATCGTCGCCTTCAACCCCGGCTCCGTCGGGATCCCCAAGGACGGGACCCGCAGCTACGGCGTCTACGAGGACGGGCGCTTCGAGCACCGGCTCCTCGACGCCCCGCTCGCGTAGGCGGGAGGGGCGCGCGTCGCTTCGGCATCTCACCATCGGGACGCCCCGGGCACGGCAGCTGCGGCCGCCGGCCCGGGGCGTCGTCGTGCGCCGCCGTCGGGGGGGTGGCCACGGGCGCGGGGCGCTTCTCGCCACGGGCGCTACCGCCACGGGCGTGGGGCGCTTCTCCCGCAGGTGCTACCGCCACGGGCGCGCGGTGCTTCTCGCCGGCGACGCGGCGTCTCTCGTCGCCGCTCGCGCCCAGGTCGGACCCCTCTTCGGGACGCCTAAAGAAACTTAGTGTGTGGAGACTTAGATTATGTATAGAATGGCAGCGCATGGGGGATAACCTCAGACGTGAAGAGAGAAACACGGCGTCGAGGGGCGGCACGAGCTGCTTCGCGCGAAGGAAGAAGGAGAGCAGCAATGGGCAAGATTCTGGGCATCGACCTGGGCACCACCAACTCCGCTATGGCGGTCCTCGAGGGTGGCGAGCCCACGATCATCGTCAACGCCGAGGGCGACCGCACCACCCCGTCCGTGGTCGGCTTCCGCGCCGACGGCGACCGCATCGTCGGCAAGGCGGCCAAGAACCAGGCCGTCACCAACCCGACCAACACGGTCTTCTCGATCAAGCGCTTCATGGGCCGCCGCTACGACGAGGTCAGCTCCGAGCTCAAGACCGTCCCGTACTCCGTCAAGTCCGGCAGCGGCAACCGCGCGGTCGTCGAGATCGAGGGTGAGGACTTCACCCCCGAGCAGATCTCGGCCATGATCCTCTCCAAGATGAAGGCCGACGCCGAGAAGTACCTGGGCGAGCCCGTCACCGACGCCGTCATCACCGTCCCGGCCTACTTCAACGACGCCCAGCGCC
>CALCDK010000150.1 GCA_937900605.1 uncultured Olsenella sp. | reverse complement strand
CCTCGTCGTCCACTCGTCCTACGAGCCCGCCGGCGACCAGCCACAGGCCATTCGCAAGCTGGCCCAGGGCGTCGAGGACGGCCTGCGCTACCAGACGCTGCTCGGCGTCACGGGCTCGGGCAAGACGTTCACCATGGCCAAGACCATCGAGCGCCTCAACCGCCCCACGCTCATCATGGAGCCCAACAAGACCCTGGCCGCCCAGGTCGCCAGCGAGATGCGCGAGCTGTTCCCGGACAACGCGGTGGTCTACTTCGTCTCGTACTACGACTACTACCAGCCCGAGGCCTACGTCCCGCAGACCGACACCTTCATCGAGAAGGACTCCTCCGTCAACGAGGAGGTCGAGAAGCTGCGCCACCAGGCCACCTCGAGCCTGCTGTCGCGCCGCGACGTCATCGTCGTCGCGTCCGTCTCGTGCATCTACGGCATCGGCAGCCCGCAGGACTACGCCGGCCTGGCCCCCAACGTCGACAAGGAGGTGCCGCTCGAGCGCGACGACCTCATCAGGAGCCTCATCGAGATCCAGTACGACCGCAACGACTACGACCTCTCGCGCGGCACCTTCCGCGTGCGCGG
The DNA here is from genome assembly GCA_937900605.1 of uncultured Olsenella sp. Taxonomy (GTDB): domain Bacteria; phylum Actinomycetota; class Coriobacteriia; order Coriobacteriales; family Atopobiaceae; genus Thermophilibacter. The sequence continues at coordinate 6,348 of CALCDK010000150.1, read as the reverse complement.
GGACACCGTCGACGTCTACCCGCCCTATGCGGAGAACCCGCTGCGCATCTCGTTCTTCGGCGACGAGGTCGAGCTCATCGCCGAGGTCGACCGCGTGACCGGCGAGGTCGTGCGCGAGTACGACGCCATCCCCATCTGGCCCGCCTCGCACTACGTGACCGAGCGCCCCAAGGTGGAGCACGCCATCAGGACCATCAACGAGGAGCTCGAGCAGCGCGTCGCGGAGCTCAAGGCCAACGACATGGTGCTCGAGGCCCAGAGGCTCGCGCAGCGCACCGGCTACGACCTCGAGATGCTCGAGACCATGGGCTACTGCAACGGCATCGAGAACTACTCGCGCCACATGGACGGGCGCCGGCCCGGCGAGCCGCCCTACACCCTCATCGACTACTTCCCCAAGGACATGGTCTGCATCATCGACGAGTCCCATGTCACGGTCCCGCAGATCAGGGGCATGCACGAGGGCGACCGCTCCCGCAAGGTGACGCTCATCGACCACGGCTTCCGCCTGCCGTCGGCCCTCGACAACCGCCCGCTGCGCTTCGACGAGTTCGAGGCCCGCGTCCCCCAGTTCATCTACGTGTCGGCCACCCCCGGCGATTACGAGGAGTCCGTCACGCAGCAGCAGGTGGAGCAGATCATCCGCCCCACGGGCCTTCTCGACCCGCTCGTCGAGGTGCGCCCGGTCCACGGCCAGATCGACGACCTCCTCGACGAGGTGCGCGAGCGCGTGGCCCGCAAGGAGCGTGTTCTGGTGACGACGCTCACCAAGCGCATGGCCGAGGACCTCACCGACCACCTCCTGGACGAGGGCGTGAGGGTCAACTACATGCACTCCGACACGGCCACGCTCGACCGCATCGAGATCATCAAGGACCTGCGCCTGGGCAAGATCGACGTGCTCGTGGGCATCAACCTGCTCCGGGAGGGCCTCGACATCCCCGAGGTCTCCCTCGTCGCCATCCTCGACGCCGACAAGGAGGGCTTCCTGCGCAACCGCCGCTCCCTGATCCAGACCATGGGCAGGGCGGCGAGAAACGCGCAGGGCAAGGTCATCATGTACGCGGACACGGTGACGGACTCCATGCGCGAGGCCATCGAGGAGACCCAGCGCCGCCGCAAGATCCAGCAGGACTACAACGAGGCGCACGGGATCGTGCCGCGTACGGTCTCCAAGTCCATCACCGACGTGTCGTCCTTCATCGCGGAGGCGTCCGAGAACGTCGACAAGCGCCAGCGCAAGGACGGCGCGTTCTACACCGCCTCGGGCGAGGGGGCGGCCGGGCAGGGCGCACCCGCCGAGGCCTCGGCCACCGAGGCCCTCGCCGAGGAGCTGGGCGAGCTGCCCGCAGCCGAGGCCCAGAAGGTCCTCGCGTCCATGGAGGAGCGGATGATGGAGGCCTCCCAGCGCATGGACTTCGAGGAGGCGGCGCACCTGCGCGACGAGGTCGTCGCCCTCAGGTCTCGCCTCGAGGGGGACAGCGCCGACGAGGTCATCGCGCGCCTGCGCAAGGGCGCCCGCCGCGGCTCGGACCACGCGACGCGCCGTCGTAGGACGGGGAGGTAGCGCGATGCCGATGGAGCGCGAGGCCGAGGGCGGCAGCGTCTTCGACTACCTGGCCCACGAGTTCGACCCTGTCTCGCAGCGCCCCCTGGGCGACGTGGACAGCCTCGTGCTCGCCTGTCTTTCGTACTACCACGTGCCCGGGCTGGATTCGCGCGCGTGCGGGCACGGGGGCGTGCCGCTGCGCGACCTGTTCCGCGCGGACTGGTTCGAGCCCCTGACGAGGGGCCTGTGGGACCCCGAGGGGCTCGTGCGGCTGCTGGGCGCGGTCGTGGCCAGCCCACGCCTGCACGGGCTGGTGCTCAGCGACTGTGTCGAGGAGCTCGACGCCACGGCCGAGAAGCAGTTCTCGGCCTGCACGGTGAGGTTCCCGTCCGGGGACGCCTACGTGTCGTTCGGGGGCACCGACAACACGCTGGTGGGCTGGAAGGAGGACCTCAACATGGCCTTCGAGACCGACGTCGCGTCCCAGCGCGCCGCGGTCGCCTACCTGCAGGAGGTGGCCCCCACCATCCCTGGCGCCATCTACCTGGGAGGCCACTCCAAGGGCGGCAACCTCGCGGTCTACGCGCTGTGCACGTGCGACCCCTCGGTGTCGGTGCGGGTGCGCCGGGCCTTCTCGCACGATGGGCCGGGCTTCTCGTCGCAGACGCAGGCGTTGCCGCAGTGGGTGGACCGCGCGGCGCTCATCTCCAAGACCGTGCCGGAGTCCTCCATGATCGGCATGCTGTTCGAGGAGCAGGAGGAGTACGAGGTCGTCGCCTCGAGCTCGTGGGGCATCATGCAGCACGACCCGTTCAGCTGGGTCGTCGACGGTCGTGACTTCGTGCGTAGGGAGCACATCAGCCGCGGTGCCGGCTACCTCGACAAGACGCTCAACCGCTGGGTGGCGAGCATGGAGCCAGAGGAGCGCGGCAAGGCCATCAACGCGTTCTTCTCGGTTCTGTTCGCGAGCGGGAAGACCACGTTCGCCGACCTCTCGTCCAACCTGCCCGAGGCGCTGCCGGCGATGCTCGAGGAGGCGCGCAGCCTCGACCCCGACCAGCGCGAGCACATCCTGCAGGCGCTCTCGAGCCTGCTGCGGGTCCTCGTCCCGGACGTGGGGCTGCCGAGCCTCTCCGGGGTGCAGGAGTCGGCCGTGCGCGGGATCCGCCGGGGCCTCGGGGCCCTGGGGGAGGCGCGCCACGCGATCCCCGGGCGCCGGCGCCCGACCGACGACGACGGGGGAGAGGGGCTCCCCTAGCCGCGTGCGGCATGACGGGGGCCCCGGCACGCCTCGCGTGCCGGGGCCCAGGTGGCGCCTCGCGTGCCGGGGCCCAGGTGGCGCCTCGCGCGTGGCGCGGGCCGCTGCGACGTGGGCCTAGGCGTCGGCCCGGGCGCCCACGATCCTCTCGGCGCAGCGGATGCCGTCGGTGGCGGCGCTCATGATGCCGCCGGCGTAGCCCGCGCCCTCGCCGACCGGCCACAGACCGCGGATGGTCGTGCTCTGCCCGTCGTCGCCGCGCACGACGCGAACCGGCGAGCTCGAGCGCGTCTCGACGCCGGTGAGCACCGCGTCGGCCGCATCGAAGCCGCGCAGCCTGCGGGCGAGCAGCGGGATGGCGTCGCGCAGGGTCTGCGTGACGTACGGGGGCAGGCACGCGCCCACGTCGCCCCAGGCCACGCCGCGCGGGTAGGTGGGCCTGACGCGGCCTGCCGCCGTGGAGGGCGTCGCGGCGAGGAAGTCGCCCACGAGCTGGGCCGGGGCGACGAAGCCGCCGCCGCCCGCCGCGAAGGCCGCGCGCTCGCACGCGCGCTGGAGCTCGACGCCGGCCAGGACGTCGTCGCCTGGCAGGTCCTCCGGCAGCACGTTGGCGAGCAGGCCGGAGTTGGCGTTGTCGCCCGCGCGGTCGGAGAGGCTCATGCCGTTGGTCACCACGCCGCCCGGCTCGCTGGCGGCCGAGACCACGAAGCCGCCGGGGCACATGCAGAACGAGAAGGCGCCGCGCCCGTTGGGCAGGTGGCACGACAGCTTGTAGGGGGCGGCCCCCAGCGCGGGGTGGCCCGCGGCGGCGCCGTACAGCGCGCGGTCGACGTCGCGCTGGAGGTGCTCTATGCGCACCCCCATCGCGAAGGTCTTGCGCTCCATCTGGGCGCCCGCGCCGCGCAGCGTCTCGAACACGTCGCGCGCGGAGTGGCCGCAGGCGACGACGAGGCAGTCGCACGCGACGCGTTCCTCTCGCCGGCCCCCGTCCTCGCAGGCGATCGACAGCGCCACCGAGCGCACGCGCCCGCCGGTCGCGTCGATGCCGTCCATCCTGCAGCGGAAGCGGACCTCGCCGCCGGCCTCGCGGATCTGGCGCACGATGTCGTCGACGACCGAGGGGAGCACGTCGCTGCCGATGTGGGGCTTCGCGTCCCACAGGATGCGGCGCTGGGCCCCGGCCGCGACGAACGTCTCGAGGATGAGGCGGTGCGCTGGGCTCTTTGTGCCCGTCTGGAGCTTGCCGTCCGAGAAGGTCCCCGCGCCGCCGGCGCCGAACTGGATGTTGCTCTCGGGGTCGAGCTCGCCGGTGAGGTCGTGGCGTCGCACCGACTCGCCGCGCCTGGCCGCGTTGTCGCCGCGCTCGACCAGCAGCGGCCCTGGCGAGCGCGAGCGCGCAGAAGAGCCCGGCGCAGCCCGCGCCGACGACCACCGGGCGCATGGCCGGCCTGGCCGCGACCGCGTCGGGGAGGCGGAACGGCTCCTTGTCGGCCACGAGCCTCACGCCGCGGTCGGCCCGGTGCGAGGCCAGGCGCGAGAGGAGCCTGCGCTCGGCCTCCTCGCCGCCCGCGAGGCTCGCGCGCAGCGTGAGCTCGAGGTGCACGTCCGAGCGCTTGCGCGCGTCGATGGAGCGGCGCCTGCGCTCGACGTCGCGCAGCTCGCCGGGCGAGACGCGCAGCCGCTTGGCCAGCGCGCGCCGGCAGGCCGCGAGCTCGGCGCCGTCGCTGCCGTCCAGGCCGTCCAGCGCGACCCTGATTCCCGTTGCCTCAAGCATCCCGTCCGCCCCTCGTCTCCCGCGCGGCGGCCGCGCCCGCGACCAGTCCGCTCTTCCACGCCCACGCGAGGTTGAAGCCCCCGCAGGCACCGTCCACGTCCACGGCCTCGCCGCAGGCGTGCATGCCGGCCTTGCCCCGCACTGCCAGCGTCGCGGGGTCGAGCGCCCTCGCGCGTACGCCGCCGCGCGTCACCTGGGCGCGCTCGGTCTCGGCCTTCGACCTCACGACGAGCCGCAGGTCGAGCCACGAGCGGGTCGAGCAGGCCGTCGCAGCCGCCTGCCGCCCGCTCGAGCTCGCGCGCCCGCTCGGGCGTGGTCCCCGGCACCAGGTCGAGCGCAACGACGTCGCCGGGCTCGGCCAGCCGCGACAGGTCGAACGTCACGATGCCGCTGATGCCGTACGGCCTGAACACGACCTCGCCGTGGTCGCGCGCCACCTCGGCGCCCCCGCGCAGCAGGCGCGCCTCGACGTGCGCCCTCCTGCCGTCGAGCAGCCCCAGGTCGACGCCGGCGGGCGCGTCGCAGGCCAGCGAGCACAGCACCGGCGCGCAGTCGACGCCGGCCGATCGCGCCAGGCCGCTCGCGCCGCCGCAGGCCACGACGAGGGCCCCGCAGCGCACGCGGCCCTCGCCGCCGCCGTCGAATAGCCCGTCGAACCGGACGTCCCACGAGCCCGCGGCCCCTCTCGCCGAGCGCGCCTCCCGCGCGCACGCCAGGGTCACGCCCAGCGCGCGTGCGCGGGCGAGCAGCACGTTGCGGACCGACGACGCCTGCCGCGAGACGGGGTACATCCTGCCGCGGTCCTCCTGCGCGACCGCCAGGCCGCAGTCGGCGAGAAACGCCAGGACGTCCGCGCCGAAACCGTCGCCGCACGTGGCCCGCACGAGCCCCGGCTCGTTGTAGCGCGACCAGTCGGGGCCGGCTCCGTCCGTCGCCACCAGCGACGCGTTCATGAGGTTGCAGCGTCCGGCGCCGGTCGCCAGGATCGTGCGGCCGCACTCCGGCGCGCGCTCGAGCACGACGACGCGCGCGCCGTCGCGGGCCGCGGCGATCGCGGCGGCGAGGCCCGAGGCCCCGCCGCCGGCGACCACGACGTCGGCGTGGGCCGGCACGACGACGCGCGCGGCCCGCCCAAGCAGCTCCGCGCGCGCCCGTGCCCCGCCACGTCTCCTCTGTGGCCTGGCCACGCGGCTACTCCCCCTCGCGACCGAGGGCGTCGTAGAACTCGCCGACGCGCACGATGGTGTCGACGGCCTCGGCGAGAAGCCCCTCGGGCAGGTCGTCCTCGAAGGTGCCGCGGTCGCACGCCTGTGCGATGGCCGGGTCGATGCCCAGCTGGCCCAGCGGCTCGACGTCGAACGCGCGGGCGGTCTCCTCCAGGCGGCTCGGGCCGTAGGGGTAGACCCTCTCGCCGCAGCCGGGGCACGTGACGTAGGCCATGTTCTCGACCAGGCCCAGGACCGGGACGTTCATCATGGTCGCCATGTTGACGGCCTTGCCGACCACCATCTGCACGAGGTCCTGCGGGGAGCTGACGATCACGACGCCCTCGACGGGCATCGACTGGAACACGGTGAGGGCCACGTCGCCGGTTCCCGGGGGCATGTCTACGAGCAGGTAGTCGAGCTCGCCCCAGGCGCACTCGCCCCAGAACTGCTTGATGGCGCCGGCCACGACGGGGCCGCGCCACAGCACCGGGTCGGACTCGTGCTCGAGGACCAGGTTGGCGCTCATCACCTTGATGCCGCCCTTGGTGGTGTTGGGGAG
>CALCDK010000149.1 GCA_937900605.1 uncultured Olsenella sp. | reverse complement strand
ACACCCTTTCATTCGAAACGGCGCATTTCCGCCGCGGGAGGCAGCGGCACGCGCTTTGGCGACCCGCGCGGAAAGCAGTTCGTGGAGCTGTGCGGCAGGCCGCTCATGTGCTGGTCGCTCGCCGCGCTCGCGGCCGCGCCCAGCGTCACCTCGCTCGTCGTGGTCTGCGCGCCCGAGTGCGCCGCGCTCGTGCGCGACGAGGTCCTGCCCCGTGCTGGCGTCGACGTGCCCGTGACCGTGGTCGACGGCGGCGCCACGCGCCAGGAGTCGGTCCGCAACGGCCTTGCGGGCGTTCCGGCGGGCTGCGACGTGGTGGCGGTGCACGACGCCGCCCGGCCCCTGGTCCTGGCCTCCGACGTCGAGAGGGTCGTGGCGCGCGTGCGCGCCGACGACGCGCCCGACGGCGCGCTTCTCGCTGCGCCCGTGGTCGACACGCTCAAGGTGGTCGATGGCGAGACGGTCGCGTCGACCCCGGACCGCTCCCGCTACTGGGCCGCGCAGACGCCGCAGGCCTTCCGGACCGACGTGCTCCTCGACGCCCACCGCCGCGCGCTCCTCGACGGCTGGCAGGGCACCGACGACGCGTCGCTCGTCGAGCGCCTGGGCGGGCGCGTCGTGGTGGTCGAGGCGAGCGGCCACAACGCCAAGGTCACGGTTCCCGAGGACCTCGCCATCGCCGAGGGGACGCTCGCGCGGCGCTTGGCCGCCGGGCAGGACGGGGGGAGGCCCGCATGATCCGCATTGGGCACGGCTTCGACGTGCACGCCTTCGAGGGGGGCCGCGAGCTGGTCCTGGGGGGCGTCCACGTCCCGCACGACCGCGGCCTGGCTGGCCACTCCGACGCCGACGTCGTGGCCCATGCGGTCATGGACGCGGTGCTCGGCGCGCTGCGCTGCGGCGACATCGGCGAGTTGTTCCCCGACGACGACCCCGCCTACGAGGGCGCCGACTCGCTCGGGCTCATGGCGCGCGTGGCCGGGCTCGTCCGCGAGCGCGGCTGGGAGGTCGTCGACGTGGACTGCACCGTCGCCGCCCAGGCCCCGCGCCTCATGCCGCACCGCGACGCGATGAGGGCCAACATGGCCCGGGCGCTCGGCGTCGGCGTCGACCAGGTGGGCGTCAAGGCCACCACCACGGAGCGCCTCGGCTTCGTCGGGCGCGAGGAGGGCATCGCGGCCTGGGCCGTGGCGCTTCTCGCCCGCGGCTGAGGGCGCGGCCGGGCCGGCGCTGTGGCGGCGCGCGGCGTGCGGCCCGGTGCCGCGCGGGCCGCGGCGCGCCATGCCGCGACACGGCACGGCGCGCGGCTCCACGGGGCGGCGCGGACGGGTGCGCACGCCCGTCGTGGACTGTGCCTGTGCGACCCCGCCGGACGGCGCGCCGGTCGGGATTAGTGCGACAATAGCGCCTACGAAACAAGGGCCGCCCCACCGGGCGCCGGAGCAAGGAGCCAGCATGCTCGTCTACAACACCCGCACGCGCAAGAAGGAGGAGCTCGTCCCCATCGAGGACGGCAAGATTCGCATGTACGTGTGCGGCCCCACGGTCTACGACCAGATCCACATCGGCAACGCGCGCACGTTCCTCTCGTTCGACGTGATCCGCCGCTACCTCATGTACAAGGGCTACGCGGTGACCTTCGCGCAGAACCTCACCGACGTGGACGACAAGATCATCAACCGCGCCAACGAGCAGGGCCGCACCGCGGCCGAGGTGGCCGACGAGTGCTCCGCCGCCTTCATCGAGCAGATGCACCGCTTCGGCATCATGGACCCCGACGTCCGCCCGCGCGCCACGCGCGAGATCGAGGCCATGCAGGAGATGATCTCGCGCCTGATCGAGCGCGGCCACGCCTACGCGGTGCCCTCCGGCGACGTGTACTTCTCGGTGCGCTCGGACCCCAGCTACGGCATCCTGTCGGGCCGCAGCCTGGACCAGATGCGCGCCGGCGAGCGCGTCGAGGTCAACGACGAGAAGCGCGACCCCTTCGACTTCGCGCTGTGGAAGGCCGCCAAGCCCGGAGAGCCCAGCTGGCCGTCCCCATGGGGCGACGGCCGCCCCGGCTGGCACACCGAGTGCTGCGCCATGATCCACCGCTACCTGGGCTGCCCCATCGACATCCACGGCGGCGGAGCCGACCTGGTCTTCCCGCACCACGAGAACGAGACCGCCCAGGCCATGTGCGCCTGGGACAGCGCGCTGGCCAACACCTGGATGCACTCCGGCATGCTGCGCGTCGACGGCGAGAAGATGTCCAAGAGCCTCGGCAACTTCTACACGCTCAAGGAGGTCCTCGACCGCTACCCGGCCGACGCGGTGCGCCTGCTCATGCTGCAGACCCACTACCGCGCGCCGCTCGACTTCTCGTTCGAGCGCCTCGACGGCGTCCAGGGCACCTACGAGCGCCTGGTCACCTGCGTGCGCAACCTGCGCTGGGCCGCGGACCGCGCCCCGCAGGACGGCATGCTCAACGAGGCCGACCGCGTCCTGGGCCGCGCCATCGACGGCGCCCGCGAGGAGTTCTGCCGCCAGATGGACGACGACTTCAACACCGCCGGCGGCCTCGCCGCGATCTTCTCGCTGGTCACCGCGTCCAACACGTACCTGTCCGACGCGGCCGGCGACACGTCGACCGCCGTGTGCCTGCGCGCCGCGGACATGCTCTGCGAGCTCGCCGGCGTGATGGGCGTCGAGCTGCCGCGCAGCTCCGACGACGGCTCCGACGGACTGCCCGCCGGCCTGGTCGACCTGGCCCGCGAGCAGGCGGGCTACGAGGG
>CALCDK010000148.1 GCA_937900605.1 uncultured Olsenella sp. | reverse complement strand
CGAGGTCGTAGAAGAACATGAAGCCCGAATAGAAGTAGATGCCCTCGAGCACGTAGTTGGCCATGAGCACGCGCAGGAACGAGCCGGCGTCCGGCCGCTCGACGAACTCGTTGTAGCGCTCCCCCACGAAGGGGGTGCGCGCGAGGAGGCGCTCGTCGTCGCGCCACTGGTACAGGATCTGGTTGCGCTGCTCGGGCGAGCAGATCGTGTCGAGCATGTACGAGTAGCTCTGGCTGTGGACGCACTCCTGGAACGCCTGGATCGTCAGGCACAGGCCCACCTCGTTGGCCGTGACGTAGCTCGCCAGGTTGGGCAGGTTGGCCGTCTGCACCGAGTCGAGGAAGACGAGAAACGACAGGATCTTGTCGAAGGCGCGGCGCTCGGCGTCGTCGAGCAGCCCGTAGTCCCTCACGTCCTGGCCCAGGTTGACCTCCTCGGGCACCCAGAAGTCGTTCATGGCCTGGCGGTACCAGTCCGACGCCCACGGGTAGCGCAGGTTGTTGAAGTCGTTGAGGTTGGTGGTGTTGCCCCCGATCAGGCGGCGGCGCGTGACGTCGACGTCGCCCTCGGGGTTGAACAGCGGCTTTCGGCGCAGCTCCATGGCTGGCTCCCTTCCGGCGCCCGCACGGGGCGCCCAGCGGCTAGGCAGAGCAGCTCTCGCACTCCTGGACCTCCAGGGACAGGCTGCGGACGTAGTAGACGGTCTTGACCCCGCGGCGCCACGCCTCGAGGTACATGGCCAGGACCTGGCGGAACGTGAGGTCGTTGGTGACGTAGAGGTTCACCGACTGCGCCTGGTCGATGTGGCGCTGGCGCACGCCCGCGGCGCGCATGCTCCAGAGCTGGTCGACCTGGTGCGCGGGACGGTAGTACCAGTAGGTGTCCGGCCCGAGGTCCGGCGCCACGCGCGGCAGCATCTTGCCGCGCTTCTCCTCGAGGAAGAAGCGGCGCATGACGGGGTCCAGGCCCGCCGTGGTGCCGGCGACGATCGACGTCGAGCTCGTGGGGGCCACGGCCATGAGGTAGCCGTTGCGCATGCCGTCGCGCCCCACGCGCGCGGCCAGCTCGTCCCACTCGGGGCCCTCGTAGCCGCGCTTGTGGAAGTACCCGCCGTTCTGCCAGTCGCTGCCCTCGAACAGGCCGTAGGCGCCGCGCTCGCGCGCGAGGTCGCACGACGCCCCGATGGCGTGGCGGGCGATGCGGCCGAAGACGTCGTCGGCGAGGTCGAGGTGCTCCTGGGACTCCCAGCGCACGCCCTCGCGGGCGAGCATGTGGTGGTATCCCGAGACGCCCAGGCCGATCGCGCGGTAGCGCTCGCTCGTGAGGCGGGCCTGGGGCAGCGGGTACAGGTTGAGGTCGATCACGTTGTCGAGCGCGCGGACGGCGCTGCGCACGGTGCGACGCAGGGCGGCGTCGTCGTGGACGTCGAGTCGGCCCAGCGAGAGGCTCGCGAGGTTGCAGACCACGAAGTCGCCGGGCCTGACGGCGGTGACCACCACCGGGTCGCCCTCGCGCGTCTCGACGGTCGTCGAGACGGACTCCATGGCGCTCGTGTTCTGGGCGATCTCGGTGCACAGGTTGGAGCAGTGCACCATGCCCGCGTGGCCGTTGGGGTTGGCCCGGTTGACGGCGTCGCGCATGAACGCGAAGGGGGCGCCCGTCTCGACGGCGCTGCGCAGCACCAGGCGCACCACGTCCTTGACGGTGACCGTGCGCTTGGGGATGCGCGGGTCGGCGACGCACTCCAGGTAGCGGCGCTCCCACTCCTCGCCGTAGCTGTCCTCGAGCGCGTAGCCGCGCGCCTGCAGGACGTCGTGCGGGCACATGAGGTGCCACGGGGCGTCCAGGTCCTTCTCGGCGAGGCACCAGAAGAGGTCGGGGTAGCAGACGGCCGGGAAGACGTCGTGGGCCTTCATGCGCTCGTCGCCGTTGTTGGTGCGCAGCTGCAGGAACTCGGGCAGGTCGCGGTGCCAGG
>CALCDK010000147.1 GCA_937900605.1 uncultured Olsenella sp. | reverse complement strand
CGGCATGGGCAACAACCCCATGGTCGGTGCCACCGTCGCCTGCGCCGTCGCCGTCAACGCCGCGCTGAACGACTAGTCCCGACCGCTCCGCTCCCCCACCGGGAAGCAGCCGTCGAGCGCAGAGGCCGTCGCCCCCAGGGGCGGCGGCCTCTTTTCGTGTGACGAGAAGCGCTGGGACGCACGAGACGGGCGTGGACGTCGTCGCGCGGGGCGACGGCAGCCAGGCGGGCCCGGGGCGCATCAGCGGGCGGGACGTCGTCGCGCGGGGCGACGGGCCACCAGGCAGCCGCGGCGCGCGTCAGCTGGCAGCGCCGGCCGCGGGGCGCGTCAGCGGGCGGCCTGGGTGCCCTTCGGGGCCGCAAGGCGCGCCACCGCGCGGCCACAGCGACGGACGAGGGTCTGCGCCCAGCGCACGAGGGTGACGTCGACGAGGGAGGCCGCCGCCAGCGCGAGCGCGTAGGCGCACAGCAGGCTCGCGAGCCACACGAGCAGCCTCCAGGGAGCCCAGAGGCCCGCCTCGAAGGCGCCTGCGAACACGACGTCCCGAAAGAGCGGGAACACCACCGCGATGGCGGCGGCATTGAGCAGATAGATCGCATACGAGCGTGCGGCCGTCCAGGACAGCACCTTGCAAGCGCACGGACCCGTGATCTTGATCCGGTCGAACAGGAAGAAGATGCCCGGCGTGACGAACATCCAGAGGTCACTGGGGTCGTACGTTGCAGCGCCGATTCGGAAGTACACGAGGTCGAGGAGACAGGCGAATGCCGCCCCGACGACGATGGCGCTCTTGGTCCTCTCGGACAGCAGCAGGCTCAGCCTCCTGAGGAAGTAGCCCATGAGGAAGTAGAGCAGGTAGTCCATGGGCATGAGGTGCGACGGGACGATCTGAGCGCCGAAGACGAAAGCGGAAGCGAGACCGGCGTGCCCGGTGAGGTTGGCGACCCACGCGCCGCCGCTGCAGACGACGCTCCAGGCGGTCATGACGAGGAAGAGCCTGCCGAGCGTCCTGACCTGACGGTCCGAGAGCGCCTCGAGCATCGTGAACATGAACGGCGCGAGAACGAGGAACGGGAACAGGTGCGTGATGAACCACCACGGGCTCAGTCGGCCGGCGAGAAAGGCGGCGAACCCGCCAAGGCTGAGGTTGCCGAAGCCAGCCACCAGGGGATACATGACCGTTGCGTACACGAGGAACGGCACGATGATCGTCACGAACTTGTGGAACCAGTACTCGGGCAGGCTCCTCTTGGGCTCACGGATGGCGAAGTAGCCGGAGAGCACGAAGAAGACGGGGTCGCACACCAGCGCCAGTCGCGACAGGTAGGACCCGACGGGGACTCCCAGGATGGGCTCGAGGTACGTGCCGGAGTGCACGACGAGGACCGCGAGCATCGAGAGGGACCTCAGCAGGTCCCAGTTGGTCATTCTCGCCGGCTTGCGGGGGGGGTTGGCGGTAGTACCCAAGGCAGTGCTCCAGACTGGTCGCTCTTTCATGACTCACCAGTTTAGATCATGGCCCCGGAAGCCCGTCGACCGCACGCGATGGGGGGCCTCGAACGGCCACAGAGGCCCTTCTCGCCTGCTTCGGCTTTGGGGCCGCAGGGGGGGGTGCACCCCATGCAGCAGGCCCGATCGTGGCGCCAGGGACGGCGCCCCAGCACACTGGTAGCAGCCCTATATGACCACCTACTCCAAAAGCGGTTCGTTTAGGTTCGGTTCACGAACGATATAGGCCTAAACATGGAGGCGATCCTCGTCGTTTGCTAGGCTAGAGCCATACATGACGAAATGAAAGGACGCCCATGGCACCCCTGACCAACCAGATGAACGACCTCGAGCTCGCGCGCGCGCTTCTCGTCGCCGGGACCGGCACGCTGGTCGCCGTCAACCACGACGAGCGCCTCGTGAGCGACATGCGCGGCGTGGCCCCGCTCATGGGCTGGCTGGAGTCGGGCGTCGACCTGCACGGCTACAGCGTCGCCGACAAGGTAGTGGGCAAGGGCGCGGCGCTCATCTACGCGCTGCTGGGCCCCGACGCCGTGTTCGCGAGCGTCATGAGCGAGCAGGCGCGCGCCGTGCTCCTGTCGGCCGGCATCGCCACGAGCTACGACGAGCTCGTCGACCACATCGACAACCGCGAGAAGACCGGCCCCTGCCCCATCGAGGAGGCCGTCGCGGGCATCTTCGACCCCGTCGACGCGCCCGAGGCCATCAGGGCCCGCCTGAGCGAGCTTCGCGCCGCCGCCGACGCGGCATAGGAGCAACACCTCAACGGGGCCTCAGGACCGCCGAGAGAGGACGAGACGGGCCGCAGCCGATGGAGGCTGTGGCCCGTCTTCGTGTGTGGGGCGTGGACGGGACCCGGCCGGGGACGATCGACTGGGAGCCGTGGCGGCGCTACGCGGTCCAGGGGTGCCAGACCAGCAGGAGCACGCCGACGAGAAGGACGAACCCCACGAGGTAGACCATGCCGATGGACAGGGCCGCCTTGAGGGCGCCGAGCACGGCCCACTTGCGCTCCTCGGGCGTGAGGTCCTCCTGGACGTCGGAGGGACGGCGCGGGGCCGGCCTGCGGTCGTCGTCGATTCCCGGGATGTGACCAAAGAGGGACGGCCGCTCCACGCCGCTCATGTCGGCAATGGTGCGGCCGTCGTCCTCCCAGTCACAACGCTTGTGCGAACGTCGTGACATGTGCGGTCCTCTTACTCGTCGAAGAGGTGGCAGACCACGTAGTGGTCCTTCTCGATCTCACGCTGGACCGGGGCGACCTCGCGGCAGACGTCGGTGGCGTACGGGCAGCGCGTGTGGAACTTGCAGCCCTTGGGCGGGTTGGCCGGCGACGGAAGCGCGCCCTCCAGGACGATGCGGTTGCGCTTGGCGTTGGGGTCGGGCACGGGGATGGCCGAGAGCAGCGCCTTGGTGTACGGGTGCAGCGGGTTGTCGTAGATGTCGCGGGTCATGCCGTACTCGACGAGGCTGCCGAGGTACATGACGCCGACGGCGTCGGACAGGTACTCGACGACGGAGAGGTCGTGCGAGATGAACAGGTAGGTCAGGCCGTGCTTCTCCTGCAGGTCGGAGAGCAGGTTGATGATCTGCGCCTGGATGGAGACGTCGAGGGCCGAGACGGGCTCGTCGCAGACGACGAACTCGGGGTTCAGGGCCAGGGCACGGGCGATGCAGATGCGCTGGCGCTGGCCGCCGGAGAACTCGTGCGGGTAGCGCGACTTGTGGAACGACTGCAGGCCGCAGTCCTCCATGACCTGCTCGATGTAGTCGTCGAACTGGTCCTTGGGGACGATGTTGTGCTCGCGGACGGCCTCGCCGATGATCTCGGCGACCGGGAGGCGCGGCGAGAGGGACGAGAAGGGATCCTGGAAGATGATCTGCATCTGGGTGCGCAGCTCGTGGAGCTCCTTCTTGTCGAGGTCATAGACCTCGCGGCCGTTGAAGATGACGTCGCCGCCGGTCTTCTCGCCGTTGAGGCGGATGATGGTGCGGCCCGTGGTGGACTTGCCGCAGCCGGACTCGCCGACGAGGCCCATGGTGTGGCCGCGCTTGAGCTTGAAGGACACGCCGTCGACGGCCTTCACGTAGTTCTGGACCTTGTTGAGCATGCCTCCCTTGATGGGGAAGTACTTCTTGAGGTCGCGGACCTCGAGGATGTAGTCGTTGTCGGCGGTCTTGCCGTCAGCGGCGTTGGTCAGGATGTCGCTCACTTAGCCACCTCCGTCCTGTCGTAGTAGCGATAGCAGCACACCTGGTGCGTCGGGGAAAGGCTGATCATGTGCGGGTAGTCACCGTCGCAGGCGGCGACGCACTTGTCGCAGCGGTCCTTGAAGTAGCAGTAGTCGGGCATGTTGATCGGGTTGGGGACCTTGCCCGGGATGGAGTACAGGCGGTCGACCTCCTGGCCGACGGTCGGGCGGGAGGCCATGAGGCCGATGGTGTAGGGATGCGCCGGGCTGGCGAAGATTTCCTGCACCGTGCCGCGCTCGACGACGCGGCCTGCGTACATGACGACGACCTCGTCGGCCATCTCGGCGATGACGCCCAGGTCGTGCGTGACAAGGATGATCGAGGAGCCCACGCGCGCCTTGAGGTTGCGAAGCAGGTCGAGGATCTGGGCCTGGATGGTCACGTCGAGGGCCGTGGTGGGCTCGTCGGCGATGATGATGCTGGGGTCGCAGGCAAGGGCGATGGCGATGCAGACGCGCTGGCGCATGCCGCCGGACAGCTCGTGCGGGAACATGTCCGCGACGCCCTCGGCGTTGGCGATGCCGACGAGCTTGAGCATGTCGATGGTGCGCTTGCGGATCTCCTCCTCGGAGAGCTGGTCGCCCATGTGGAGCTGGAAGACCTCGTCGATCTGCTCGCCGATCTTGAAGACCGGGTTGAGGGCCGTCATGGGCTCCTGGAAGATCATCGATACGGTCGATCCGCGGAGCTTCTGGATGGCCTCCTCGGGCATCTTGGTGACCTCGACGGCCTTGTCGCCCAGGTTGAGGCGGATGGAGCCGCCGGTGACCTGGCCCTGCGGGCGCTGGAGGAGCTGCGTCAGCGAGAGGCACGTGACGGACTTGCCGCAGCCGGACTCGCCGACGACGCCGACGGTCTTGCCCTGGGGGACGTCGAAGCTCACGCCGTCGACCGACTTCACGACGCCGTTGTCGGTGAAGAACGAGGTGTGCAGGTCGTCGAACTCGACGGCGTTCTTGGGGTCGCGCATCTGGGTGAGGTACTCGGACTCGGGCACGTTCTTGCGCTTGCGGGTCTTCTCGTACTCGTTGGTGATGCGACGGTTCTCCTTGGAGATGCGACGAGACTCCTTGCCGGAGAGGTAGCCGTCCTTGCTCTTGTCCTTGTCGAACATTGGGTTCTCCTCCCCTCTCCTAGCGGTTCATCTTGGGGTCGAAGGCGTCGCGCAGGCCGTCGCCCACGAAGTTGAAGCCCAGGACCGTGATGAGCAGGCAGATGCCGGCCGGGATCCAGATGAACCAGTAGTTGGTGAGCACGTACGCGTTGTTGACGTCGTTGATGATGTTGCCCCAGGAGGCGAACGGGAACTTGACGCCCAGGCCGAGGAAGGAAAGCGTGGCCTCGGTGATGATGGTGGAGCCGAGCATCATGGTGCAGTTGACGATCAGCTGCGGCATGACGTTGGGGATGAGGTGCTTGAAGATGCGGTTGCGCACGGAGATGCCGCAGGCCTCGGCGGCGACCATGAACTCCTGCTCGCGCAGGGAGAGGATCTGGCCGCGGACCAGTCGGGCGATGCCGGCCCAGCTGAGCAGGCCGAGGACGAGCATCAGGTAGAGCATGCGGATCTGCGGGTCGAGCTGCATGGCATCCATGGTCGATCCGAGGATGATGACGATCGGCATCGACGGGATGCAGTAGAAGACGTCGACGACGCGCATGATCAGGTTGTCGACCCAGCCGCCGAAGTAGCCCGCCAGGCCGCCGAGCAGGATGCCCAGGCCGCCGGCGATGATCACGACGATGAAGCCGATGACCAGGGAGACGCGGCCGCCGTACATGAGGCGGGTCAGCATGTCCATGCCGTTGGTGTCGGTGCCGAGCCAGTGGGTCGAGGACGGGGCCTCGTAGCGGGAGTACACGTAGGTCTCGACGGACTGGGTGACGGAGTAGACGCCGGTGCTGGGGTTGTAGCTGATCTCGAGCTTGGCGTCGTTGCCCTCGGCATCCTTGTACGGGACCTCGGTCTTCTTGTCCTTGACGGCCTCGAGCAGGGTCTCGCGCTGGTCGCGGGAGATGGCGATCGTGTTGTCGGCCGCGGAGACGACGAACTGGCTCACGTAGCCGGCGTCCTGGCCGTCACAGAGCATGTTGCCGGTCTCGTCGAGCTGGTAGTCCTTGCCACCGAAGGAGAAGGACTGCTGCGCGTTGGCCTGCGCGCACAGGGCCGCGACGGTGAAGTCGAAGTCGTAGGGCTTCTGGCCGTCGGCGGGGTTGACCATGAACTGGGAGCCCACGGCCAGGGTGCGGCCACCGCGCTTGGCGAGGTAGACGCCCGGGGCGGGCTGCTCGATCTGGTAGGTCACGCCGTTGTAGGAGAAGGAGTCCTTCCCACCGCGGGCGGCGATGGACATCTGGCCCTGGAGGATGGAGCCGAACTCGGCACCGGGGGCCGTGGTGAGGCGCAGGCTCTTGTTCTCGGTCACGCCGGCGAACTCGTGGGTCTGCTCGCTGTAGGTGCTGAAGCGCTGGTCCTGCTCGTACGGCGAGACGGCGCCGCCGATGAAGGAGAACACGAACATCGAGACGAGCATGACGAGGCCGACGACGGCGAGCCTGTTGCGGAAGAAGCGCTTGGCGATGAGCGCGCCGGGGGAAAGCGTCTTGACACGGCGGTCGTCGTTCAGGGAGTACTGGTTCTTGGAGGCCTTGACCTCAACCTGAGACTTGGTGTCCTTGGAGTTGCTCACGTCTTCTCCCCCTTTCTAGGAAATGCGGACGCGCGGGTCGACCACGGCGTACAGGATGTCGGTGAGCAGGTTGCTCAGGAGCGTGATGATGGCGACGAACGTCAGATAGAACATGGTGTACGGGATGTCGCCGGCGATCATGGACTGGTAGGAGGTGTAGCCAACGCCAGGGATCGCGAAGAGCGTCTCGGTGATCAGGGCTCCGGTGAACAGGGAGGGCAGCGAGCCACCGATGATCGTGGTCAGCGGGATGAGGGTGTTGCGGAAGGCGTGCTTGTAGATGACCTTCTTCTCGGGCAGGCCCTTGGCGCGCGCGGTGCGGATGTAGTCCGCGTTCATGACCTCGAGCATGTTGGTGCGCGTGTAGCGCATGAGCGAGCCCATGGAGACCACGACGAGGACGACGATCGGCAGCACGAGGTGCTTGGCCATGTCGAGGAACTGGCCGAAGCCGTCGAGCTGGGCGAAGTCGCGACCGGTGAGGCCGACGAGGTCGAACCAGCCGAGCTTCACCGAGAAGACGAGCTTCAGCAGGGTCGCGAAGAAGAACGTCGGCAGGGAGATGCCCGCCAGGGCGACGGCGCTGATGATGTAGTCGGCCTTGGAGTACTGCTTGGTGGCGGCCAGGACGCCCAGGGGCACGGCGATGACCAGCTCGAGCACGAAGGCGATGCCACCCATGATGATGGACAGGCCGATGGTGCGCTGGAACTCGACGATGCAGGGGACGTTCCACTTCCAGGAGTCACCGAAGTTGCCGGTGAGGAAGTCGCCGAGCCAGCGGAAGAAGCCCGGAATGAGACCAAGGTCGAGACCGTACTGGGCGTTGAGCTGGGCAACCCACTCCTCGAACGGCTTGGCGCCGGGGGCCTGGGAGAGCTGCATGGCCATGGTTTCGACGTACGAGGCGGGGAGGGAACGCATCAAGCCATAGATGATGAACGTCACGCAAAACAGGATCACCACCGAAAGCGCGATACGCTTGGTGACGTAGGTCCTCATGCTGCCATTTCTCCTTCTTTCGACAACCCTAACAAGGGGGTCTGCCAGACCCCATTAGTCCGCCCGCCCCGCCTTGATGGGCGGAAATGCGGCCAAACGAGGTCTGATGCCAATAGTCCAACTTAAAAGTATACTGGGCGCGACGCCAGCTGCGCCGCGCCCAGTATCACCTGCCCTCCATCAGCGGAGAAAAACCATTAGTTGAGCTCCAGGGTGTAAATCTCGTCCTTCCAGCCCCAGAACGGGGTCTGGTCCGGGCAGATGGTGTCGATCTTGACCTTCTTGGTGGAGAACAGCGCACACTCCTTGCGCTGGTAGACGGGCAGCTCGACGCCCCAGTCGAGGACGATGTTCATAGCCTCGAAGTACATGGGCTTGCGGGCCTCCTGGTCGTTGCTCGTGCGGGCAGCGATGATGAGCTCGTCCAGGTGCGGGTCGGAGATCTTGTAGTAGTTGCTAGTGCCCTGAGACGCGTAGAGCTGGTACATGTCCGGGTCGTTGGTGGCCTGCCAGGCAGCGCACCAGAGGTCGGCCTGGTCGGACTGGTAGGAAGCGTAGAGGTCCGCGGCGTTGGCCATGTCGTTGACGTAGAGCTCGAAGCCGATCTCGGCGAAGTCCTTGGCAGCCTCGGTGAGGACGGCGAAGGTCGGGTGATCACCCTGGCCGGCGCCGCCGATGTTGACCTGGTAGGTCATCTTGGCGCCCGCGGGAGCGGAGACGACCTTGCCGTCGGCGACGGTGTAGCCGGCCTTCTCGAACCAGGTGAGGGCAGCGGCCTTGGCGGCGGCGTAGCGCTCGTCGGCGCTCATGCCATCGGTGAAGATGTCGTTGCCGGCGGCGTCCTGCGAGTAGCAGACGCGGTAGCCCGGGTCGGTGATCTGCGGGGCCGCCCAGGACGAAGTGGAGATCGGGTACTGCAGGACGGTCGCGGTGTCGCCGTAGTAGGAGTTGATGCCCTCGTCACGGTGAGCGGAGATGATGGTGAAGATGGCCTTGCGCAGGGCCTTGGACTGCTCGGAGTCGGGCTTGCCGCCGACGTTGACGCGATTGGCGCTCATGCCGATGTAGCCGTAGCCGCGGAAGTCGTGCAGGCGGGTGGTGATGACGGGGCCGTCGAGGCCCTCGGCGCCGTTGATGCCGGCGATCTGGTCAGCGACCTCCATGGAGTAGGAGGGGTCGGAGACGTCGAGGGTGCCGGCCTGGATGCCGGTGACCTTGTCGGAGTCCTGGCAGTCGAAGAGGTTGACGTACTCGATCTTCGGCTTGCCCTTGTAGTAGTTCTCGTTGGCGTGCAGGTGAACGGTGCCGGAGTCGTAGCTGTCGAAGACGTAGGGGCCAGCGCCGAACGGCTTGGAGACCAGGGAGCGGGCCTTGGACAGGTCGCCCTTGGGGAAGCCGAACTTGTGGGCCTCGAAGTCGAACTGGCTGCGATCGCCGTAGTAGTCCAGGGAGGCGATGGGCATCTGCATCTGGTAGATGGCGTTGCTCTGGAAGGAGTTGGTGGTGAGCTTCATCGTGTAGTCGTCGACGCGCTCGATGCCGAAGACGAAGTCAGCGGACTCACCGGTCTCGACGCCCTCCGTGGCCATTGCGTAGACGTCCTCGGGGAACACGTCGGAGATGGAGACACCGGCGGACTCGGCCTCGCACGCGGTGAAGTCCCAGTCGTACTGGGCTGCGATGGCCTCGAAGAACTGGACGGAGGTGGCGTCGGCGGGCAGGCCCTCGAAGCCCCAGGCAGCGGCAGCGGTGGCGACGTCGGTGGCACCGGCCTGCTCCTTGGCGGCCTCGACGATGGCGTCGGCGAACTTGGCGCCGCCGTCGTCGACGGCAGCCCAGAAGGCCTTCTGCTGGTCCTCGGACCACAGGTCAAAGGTGGTGTTGTCACGGCCGGCGTTGCCGATGAGGGACGCCAGGGTGGCCATGCCGGTGCGGTAGTCGGCGAGGCCCTTGATGTCCACGGAGTAGAGCGTGACGCCGCCGTTGTAGGTGGGGTCGAGGAAGACGTAGGTCGAGAAGATCACGTCGTCGATGTTGAGGGCGCTGCCGTCGGAGTACTTCAGGTCCTGGCGGAGCTTGAAGGTGTAGGTGACGGAGCCATCGTCGTTGATGTCCTCGGTGACGTCGGCGGCGCCGTCATAGGTGTAGTCGGTGCCGTTGTAGGCGATGGTCTCGCCCTCGATGCCGTTCATGACGATGGTGCCCATGCGGTCCGCGGAGATCAGCGGGAGGGACGTCAGGCTGATGATGTCATTGTCGGCGGCGGAGTTGGCGAAGAAGGGGCTGAACTTGCCCTCGAAGCCGGTCTCGGAGACGACGAGCGTGTTGTTGGAGCCATTGGAACCCTCGGAGCCGCCGCAGGCGGTCAGGGACATGAGGCCGGCAGTGGCCGCGGTGGCCGCGGTCAGGCCGAGCATCTTCCTTCTGGTGATGAGCATGACGTACCTTCCTCCCAGTTCGGACGCGGTCGGCCTTGGCAGACCGCGTTCTCCTTGGCGCAAAGGGTTGCGCCCTAGAAACACATCCCACGTCGATCCGGACGTCTCGGCTCGGCGTGGGATGATTATCGCATCCAGCGTTCGTATATCTTCGTCAGTTACGTTCAGTTCCAGCGTTTCCGCAGGTCAGACGCTTGTTGTATAAAGCAGTTTTAACCCGTGCGTAATCTTTGCAACACTGCGTGACAAACTGGTACCTACTTCTTGTTACCTTTTGCGAGCTTCCCGGGCTCCTCCTGCCACGACATGAGCTCGCAGGACTTCCTCACCTGGACGAGGCAGACCATGCAGATGGCCTCGCAGGCCAGGAAGGCGAGCTCGAACGGCGAGAGGGGCAGGCCCATGATCAGGGTCGACACCTCCGAGAGGGCCACGAGCAGCGCGATGCCGGCCGCCACGAGCGCGCGGCGCGGGATGGCGTCGGCGGTCTCCTCGCGGACGTAGACGCGGACGGGCTCGGACGCCTTGACCGCCGTGAGGCGCGCGAGCGCCCAGACCACGGTGACCATCGCCACGAGCTGCGCCACGTAGGCGACGACGGTCACGATGGTGCCCACCAGCCCGGCCACGGGCATGAAGCCCGGGGCCACCGCCGCGACGAGGCCGAGGCACACCTGCGCCCACAGGCGCACGCGGACCTTGGGCAGCGGCACGTCGGACACGTAGCGGCACGTCGCGCCCTGGTACTCGATCTTCCCGTCGGGGCCCTCGCCAAAGTCGGAGAGGCGCTCCCGGGTGCGCTTCCTCATCATCGCGGGCGCCTACTCGATGCCGGAGAGGTCGTAGGACTCGAGCCACTGCGAGGCGCGCTCGCAGATGCGCCTGAGGCAGTCGCCCTCGAACGGGCTCGTCATGCCAGCGCCGGCGAGAAGGTCGGTGAAGGCGCGGCTGCCGCCCTGTCGCGTGTAGGCCATGTAGTGCTCCCACGCGTTGGCGAAGTCGTCCTGGGACATGGCCCAGAACTCGAGGGAGACGGTCTGCGCCAGGCAGTAGTCGATGTAGTAGAAGGGCGTCTGGTAGATGTGGCTCTGGCGCTGCCAGCCCTCGCCCTCGGAGTAGAACGGGATCTCTCCGTCGAGGCGCATCCACGGCATGTAGGTGCCGAGCAGGCGCTTCCAGGTGGCGTGGCGCTCGGCCGGCGTCATCTCGGGGCGCTCGTACACCTCGTGCTGGAAGTGGTCGACCATGGTGCCATACGGGATGAAGGTGAGCGCGGCGGCCAGGTGCGAGTAGCGGAACTTGCGGGCATCGTCGCCGAAGAACCTCTCGGCCCAGGGCCAGGCCATGAACTCCATGGACATGGAGTGGACCTCGCAGGCCTCCATGGACGGCATGGCGTTGGACAGCGGCACGCGCTGGGTGTTCATGTAGTAGGAGAAGGCGTGGCCGGCCTCGTGGGTGACGACCTCGACGTCGCCCTGGGTGCCGTTGAAGTTGGCGAAGATGAACGGGACGTCGTAGTCGGGGATCTCGGTCATGAAGCCGCCGCCGGCCTTGCCCTCGGTGGACAGGACGTCCATGAGGCCGCGGTCGAGCATCATGTCGAAGAACTCGCCCGTCTCGGGGGACAGCTCGCGGTAGAACCCACGGCCGGCCTCGAGGATGTCGTCGGCGGTGCCGCTGGGCCTGGGGTTGCCGGAGCGGAAGCTCAGGGCCTCGTCGGCGAAGGACAGCGGGTACTCGACGCCGCAGCGCTCGGCCTGGGCGCGGTAGATGCGGTCGGCCAGGGGCACGACGTAGGTGCGCACGGCCTCGCGGAAGCGCTCGACGTCCTCGCGGCCGTAGGAGAGGCGGCCCATGCGGTCGTAGCCAAGCGGGGTGTAGCCGTCGTGGCCCAGGGCGCGGCCCATGCGGTCGCGCAGGTGGACGAGCTCGTCGTAGATGCGGTCGAGGTCGGCCTGGTGCTCCTTGTACCAGCCGCCCTCGGCCTTCCACGCGGCGAGGCGCACGGCGTCGTCGGCGTCGGTCTTGAACGGGGTGAGCTGCGACAGCGTGTAGGTGCCGCCCTGGAACTCGATCTGCGCGGACGCGATGAGCTTGGTGTACTCCTGCGCGAGGGCGTTCTCGCGCTTCATGTCCTCGACGATGGCGGGGCTGAAGGTACGGCGCTCCTGCTCGAGCTGGTCGAACACGAGGCGGCCGTACCTCTCGGCGAGCTGCCCGCAGAAGGGGCTGTCGAGAAGGGCGGTGCGCCAGGCGTCGTTGTGGGCCTCGACCTCGGGCATGGCCTCGGACCAGAAGGACTCCTCGGCGTCGTAGAACTCGTCGCGGGTGTCGACGACGTGGCGGATGTGGGCGATGGTCTCGAGCGTCATGACGTGGCGGTCGAGCTGGTCCTTCTCGAGGAACGCGGCGTCGGCCTCCTCGAGGGTGGCGGCGGAGGCCATGCGGCGGGAGAGCTCGTCGACCTGGGCGCAGGCGGCGGCAAGGTCGGGGCGCTCGTAGGGCATCTGGGAGAACGTGGGGGCGTCGGCCATGTGCGGATTTCCTTCCGTTTTGTGACTTTGGGGGCGTTCGTCGCGCGGCGAGGCGCTCCAAGGGGCCCGCATGCGCGTAAAGTAGCTGCGTAAGATTGTACCCAACGGAGGGATTCTCATGCCTGACTACGTCTTGAGCTGCTGCTCTGCCGTCGACCTCACGGCCGAGCACCTCGCAGAGCGCAACGTGCGCCACGTCAGCTACAGCTACGAGCTGGGCGGGCAGTGCTACAAGGACGACATGTGGCAGCACCAGACCCCCCAGTCCATGTACGCGCGCATGGTCGCCGGCGAGGACGCGCACACCTCGCAGGTCACCGTGGGCGAGTTCGTCGAGCACTTCGAGCCGATCTTGCAGGAGGGCCACGACGTGCTGCACGTGACCCTCTCGTCCGGCATCACCGGCACCTACGACTGCGCCTGCTCCGCCGCCGAGCTGCTGCGCGAGCGCTACCCCGAGCGCACCGTCCGCGTCGTCGACTCGCTGTGCGCCTCCTCCGGCTACGGCCTACTCGTCGACGAGATGTGCGACCGCCGCGACCAGGGCATGGGCCTCGAGGAGCTCGCCCTGTGGGCCGAGCACGCGCGCCAGAGGCTCAACCACTGGTTCTTCTCGTCCGACCTCACGTTCTTCGTCAAGGGCGGTCGCATCTCCAGGGCGGCCGGCATGGTGGGCGGCATGCTCAGGATCTGCCCCATGATGTGCGTGGCACCGGACGGCTCGCTGAGCGTGCGCGAGAAGATCCGCACCAAGGCCCGTGCCATCGAGCGCGACCTCGCGATCATGGAGGAGCGCGCCGAGGGCGGCCTGGGCTACCGCGGCAAGTGCTTCGTCTCGCACTCCGACTGCGAGGAGGACGCCCGCGAGCTGGCCGCCCGCATCGAGGAGCGCTTCGCGAGCCTCGACGGCCCGGTGCGCGTGTTCCCCATCGGCGCGACGATCGGCTGCCACACGGGCCCCGGCACCGTGGCCCTGTACTACTGGGGCGCCGAGCGCGACTAGCGCGGCGGGCCGGCCCCGGCTCCGCGCCACGGCGCGGGCGAGAGGGACGCTCGGCCGGGCGCGCCACGGCGACGGGTTGCGAGAGATGCCCCGGACCTGCACAGACGCGGGTCCGGGGCATCGTCTTGTCGCGAGGGCGCGCCCGGCGACGCGGCGCTTCTCGGCGCGGCGGCTAGAGGGGCAGCGAGAGGAACTCGCGGTACAGCGCGAGCTCCTCGGGGGTGTCCAGGCTCGACGCGAGGCACACCTCGCCGCGGCGCGCCCTCGGCGAGAGGAGCCCCTCCTGGCCGAGGCGGGCGCGCAGCTGGCGCGCGGTCCCCTCCCCGCCGTCGAAGAAGCGCACGCCCGGGCCCAGCACGCGCGCGATCTGCCTGCGGACGAACGGGTAGTGCGTGCAGCCGAGCACCACCGAGCGCACGCGGCCCACGTACCCGCCCAGGTAGCCCTCGAGGAGGTCGCGCAGGTCGTCGGCGTCGAGGTCGCCGCGCTCGATGCGGGCCGCGAGGCCCGGGCACGGCACCGAGACGACGTCGTCGCCCGCACCGCACGCGCGCGCGAGCTCGTGGTACTTGTCGAGGCGCAAGGTGATCTGGGTGGCCATCACCAGGACGAGGCCGTGGCCGGGCTCCTGGGTGGCCGGCTTGAGCGCGGGCTCGATGCCCACGATGGGCACGTGGGGGTTCTCGGCGCGCAGGGCCTCGGCCGCGACCGACGTGGCCGTGTTGCAGGCGATGACGATGGCCTTGGCGCCCTGGGTGAGAAAGTCGTCGACGATCTGGCGGGCATAGGCCATGACCTGCGCCTCGCTCTTCTCGCCATAGGGGGCGTGGGCGGAGTCGCCGAAGAAGCGGAAGTCCTCGTGGGGCAGCTCGGCGACGAGGGAGCGAAGGACGCTGATGCCCCCCACGCCCGAGTCGAACACCCCGACGAAGCCGTCGGGCGACGCCTTGACGGCCCCTGCCTGCCCCTCCATGCGCACCTCCGCGAGAACCACGTGAACGCGCCGCACGCGCGGCACTGCCCTCCAGCATAGCGCAACGCGCGCGGGGCCCGCCGGGCCGCGAGGCGCTGCGGCGGG
>CALCDK010000146.1 GCA_937900605.1 uncultured Olsenella sp. | reverse complement strand
CGGGAGCGTCAGGCAATCGGGGAAGTCCCGCGACTTCTGTTAATATCGCCGCTCGTGGAACGCGTGTCCCGCCGTCGGGCCGCGTGACCTATCCTAGTAGGCTGCGGACCTGCGTCCGCCATGCGCACCGACACGATACCAAGCACGAAAGGCTCAGCAGATGACCAAGAAGACCAACGGCAGGGACGGACGCGACCGCAAGGAGGTCACGCCGTCCAAGACCAAGGCCAGGCCCGGCCAGCTCTCGCCGTTCAAGAAGGCCGTCATCGTCGTCATCATCGTCGTCTTCGCCTTCTCGTCCGTGGCGGGCGCCGTGGCCGCGGTCATGCAGAGCAACCGCGAGCAGAGCGAGCCGCTCACCATCGAGAAGGTCGACGAGCGCTTCGAGCCCGACCTCATCGACATGGACAAGGCCCTCGAGCGCGACCCGTCCGACAAGGACACCCTGCTCAAGGCCGGCGAGGCCTGCCTGTCCTGGGGCAGCTACGTCCGCATGCTCGCCACGGTGGACGCCGAGGTGAGCCACGCCAACGAAATCCTCGAGCGCGGCGTGGGCTACTTCGACCGCCTGATCGCCATCGAGCCCTCCGACGAGGCCTCCATGAACCGCGCCATGTGCAAGTTCTACGAGGGCGACACCTCCAACGCCATCCAGGCCCTCGAGCAGCTCACCACCGACTCGCCCGAGTACGCGCCCGCATGGGCCAACCTCGGCATGCTGTACGAGTCCGCCAACCGCGCCGACGAGGCCAGGGCCGCCTACCAGAGCGCCATCGACCTCGACGCCGATGACAAGGCCGGCGCCAAGTCCTACGCCCAGTCGCGCCTCGACGCCATGACGGCGGCCGAGGCCAAGGCCCAGGGCCAGGGCGGCACCGGCGCCTCCGGCATGTCCGACGACCTGGCCGACGCCACGGGCACCGGCCTCTAGCGCCATCCCGAAAGGAGCAACCATGAGCCTCAGCATCGAGTCCACGACCGACTCCCAGGGCGCGACCACGCTGCTGGTCTGCGGCGAGGTCGACGTCTCCAACGCCTCCGAGCTGCGCGACGCCGTCGACGCGGCGCTGTCCGCGGGTCCCTTGTCGCTCGTCGTCGACATCTCCCAGACGCCCTACATCGACTCGACCGGCATCGGCGTGCTCGTCGGCGCCGCGCACCGCTGCGCCGACGCCGGCTGCGCCCTGAGCGTGGCCAGGCCCCAGCGCAACGTGGCGCGCGTGCTCGCGCTTCTCGGCGTGGGTGCCGACCTCAACATAGTCCAGGACTAGGAGACGGCGGCCCTCGGGCCGCCTTGTGTGATACAGACCGTGCAACGTCGGACCCGACACGAAAGCGGGGGATGCGAGCTGTGTTTGGCATCGGAGAGGGAGAGCTCGCCCTCATTCTCATCTTTGCGTTCATGATCTTCGGCCCTGACAAGCTCCCGGGCATGGGCCGCACGCTCGGCCGTGCCCTGAGGCAGTTCAAGAACGCCCAGGAGGGCTTCACGCAGGTCGTCCAGACCAACATCGTCGACCCCGCGGCCGAGGCCATGGGCGCCGACGGCAAGAAGCCCAACCGCGACCGCCAGGCCGAGCTCGACGAGGACGCGGACCTCGACGGCTCCGACGACGCGCCGCGCGCCAGGCGCTCCGAGACATTCGCCGAGCGCAAGCAGCGCCTCGCCGCCGAGAAGGCCGAGCGTGACGCCGCCGCGGCCCTCGAGCGCGAGAAGGCCGCCGCGTCCGAGGCCACCGACTCCGACGCCGCCGAGAAGGCCGACGCCGACGCCGCGGCCGCCGACGCCTCCGCTGCCGAGCCCGTGGCCGAGAAGCCCGAGCCCGCCGCCGAGGAGCCCCGCCGCCGTACCGCCGCGGACCTGTACGCCATGAGGCGCCCCGCCCCCGAGCCCCAGGCCGACGAGCCCGCCGCCCCGGCGGACGCCGCCGAGCCCACGCCCGCCGACGGCACCAGCAACGACGCCGCCGACGCCGCGACCGGCGCCGACGCCACCGACGCCGCGACCGGCGCCGACGCCACCAAGGAGGCCTAGCCCATGCCTATCGGACCCGCACGCATGCCCCTGATGGACCACCTCGGCGAGCTCCGCCGCAGGTTCACCATCATCGTCCTGGCCGTCGTCGCCGCGGCCGTCGTCGTCTACTTCGCCACCCCCACGCTCATCGACCTCATGATGGACCCCGTCCGCAGCGCCATGGGCGACTCCGAGCTCACGGTCATGTCCGTCCTGGGCGGCTTCACGATCCGCTTCAAGGTGGCGTTCTTCTTCGCGGCCATCATCTGCGCCCCGATCATCATCTGGGAGGTCATGGCGTTCTTCCTGCCGGCCCTCAAGCCCAAGGAGCGCAAGTGGGTCGTCCCCACCGTCGCCGCCATGGTGCTCCTCTTCTTCCTGGGCATGGCCTTCTGCTACCTCGTGATCCAGCAGGCCGCCTTCGGCTGGATGCTCGACCAGTCCTTCGAGTTCGCAAACGTCATGCCCAACGCCGAGGACTACCTCAACATCTTCATGATGCTCGAGATCGGCTTCGGCCTGGCGTTCCAGCTCCCGCTGGTCATCTTCTACCTGTCCATCTTCCACCTGGTGCCGTACCGCTCCTTCCGCGAGCAGTGGCGCATCGTCTACGTCGCCCTCATGGTCCTGTCCGCCGTCGTCACCCCCGACGCGTCGCCCATCACCATGGTCCTGATGTTCGCCGCCCTCATCGGCCTGTACGAGGCCGCCCTGGCGGTCGCCCGCTACATCATCATCGCCCGCGACGGCAGGCCGGCCCTCAAGTGGACCCGCGACGACTACGAAGAGCACGAGTTCGAGAACCTGTAAGTGAGGACTGATCCACCCGTGAAGCTCATCGTCACCGAGAAGAACGACGCGGCGCAGCAGATCGCGCGCCTGCTCTCCGACTCGGGCAAGCCCCAGGCCGACAAGGTCTACAACACCCCCGTCTACCGCTTCCGCAGGTCCGGCGAGGAATGCGTGACCATCGGCCTGAGGGGCCACATCCTCAAGCTCGACTTCCCGGTCCAGCTGGCCTTCGACCCGGAGGCCGGCTGGAACGGCGTCACTGCCGAGGGCGAGCTGCTGCCCGCCGACGTCCCCGACGGGCTGGAGCGCCCTCCCTACAAGACCAAGCGCAAGCCCTTCCTGGCCAACGGCATCGACCTCAAGTCGTGGAAGATCCCGTCCCTGCCGTACCTGGTGTGGGCGCCCATCCAGAAGCTCCCCGCCGAGAAGGAGATCATCCGCGTCCTCAAGAACCTCGCCAAGAAGGCCGACTCCGTCGAGACCCTCGTCGAGCTGGACCAGGACCTCGCCGACGCCGGCGAGTCGCGCCAGTTCATCGACCTCATCTGGGGTGCGGTCCTCACGCGCTACCTCACGGCCGCGCGCTTCTCGGGCCTGGGCAACGTCCGCTCCGCCGGCCGCGTCCAGACCCCCACGCTCGCCCTCGTCGTCGAGCGCGAGCGCGAGCGCATGGCCTTCCAGCCCGTCCCGTACTGGGTCCTGTCGGCCGACGCCGAGAAGGACGGCATCGCGTTCAGGCTCACACACGCCACCTCGCGATTCTGGGACAAGGACGCCGCCGACGCGGCGCTCGCCCACGCCCAGGGCGCCACGTCCGGCCGCGTGACCGCCGTCGAGCGCAAGCGCCGCACCCAGCGCCCGCCCGCGCCGTTCAACACCACGTCGCTGCAGGCCGCCGCGGCCTCCGAGGGCCTCTCTCCGGCGCGCACCATGCGCCTGGCCGAGTCGCTCTACATGGACGGCCTCATCTCCTACCCGCGCGTCGACAACACCGTCTACCCCGATTCGCTCGACCTGCGCGACTGCGTCCGCACGCTCTCGAAGGTCCCGCAGTACGCGGGCACCTGCGGCGCGCTGCTGTCGCAGGGCAAGCTCGTCGCCACCCGCGGCAAGCAGGAGACCACCGACCACCCGCCCATCTACCCCACGGCCGCGGCCGACCCGGACCGCCTGGAGCCCGCCGCTTGGAAGCTCTACAACCTCGTCGCGCGCCGCTTCCTGGCCACGCTCATGGGCCCTGCCACCATCGAGGGCACCAAGGTGAGCGTCGACGTCGCCGGCGAGCCCTTCTCGGTGTCCGGCAGCGTCCTGGCCGATCCGGGCTTCCGCAGCATCTACCCGTACGGCCTCAAGCGCGACGACCAGCTACCCGCCATGTCCGAGGGCGACGTCGTCGAGGTCTCGGAGGTCCAGATGGCCTCCAAGCAGACTGAGCCGCCGGCGCGCTACAGCCAGGGCAAGCTCATCCAGGAGATGGAGAAGCGCGGCCTGGGCACCAAGTCCACGCGCGCCAACATCATCGACGTGCTCTACCAGCGCCGCTACTTCAAGAACGACCCCGTCGAGCCCAGCCAGCTGGGCATCGCCATCATCGACGCGCTCGACGAGTACGCGCCGCGCATCACCACGCCCGAGATGACCTCCGAGCTCGAGGACGACATGACCCGCGTCGCCGAGGGCGCCGACACCCAGGAGCATGTCGTCATGCACTCCCGCGCGCTTCTCGCCGGCATGATGGACGCGCTCGTGGAGCACAAGGACGACCTGTCCGAGGCCATCGCTGACGCGGTCACCGCCGACGCCAAGATCGGCGTGTGCCCCAAGTGCGGCAAGGACCTCGTGGTCAAGACCTCGGCCAAGACCCGCGGCAGCTTCGCCGGCTGCATGGGCTGGCCCGACTGCGACGTCACGTTCCCGCTGCCGCAGGGCAAGATCTCCGCGCTGGAGGGGGAGGCCGCCGTCTGCCCCGAGTGCGGCGCCCCGCGCGTCAAGGTCCAGCCGTTCCGCAGCCGCGCCTACGAGGTGTGCATCAACCCGGCCTGCAAGACCAACTACGAGCCCGACGTCGTGGTGGGCACCTGCAGGGCCTGCGCCGAGGCCGGCCGCACCGGCAGCCTCGTCGCGCACAAGAGCGAGAAGAGCGGCAAGCGCTTCATCCGCTGCACCAACTACGACGAGTGCGGCACCAGCTACCCGCTCCCCGCGCGCGGCAAGCTCGAGGCCACCGACGAGACCTGCCCCGACTGCGGCGCGCCGATGGTCGTGGTGACCACCGCCCGCGGTCCCTGGAAGCTGTGCCCCAACATGGACTGCCCCGGCCGCGAGAAGCGCGAGGCCGCCAAGAAGGCCGGCGGCAGGAAGTCGGCCGGCACCAAGAGGTCCGGCACGACCGCCAAGAAGTCCGGCACGACCGCCAAGAAGTCGACGACGACCGCGAAGAAGTCGGCCGGTACCAAGAAGTCCGGCACGACCGCCAAGAAGTCGGCCGGCACCAAGAAGCCGACGCTCGCCAAGAAGGCCGAGTAGGCCCGCGCACGCCGCTGCCGACGCGACCCGGTGCCCGTCGCCGCCGCGACCCGGCGCCCGCCGCCGTCGCGACCCCGGCACGCCGCCGCGCTCGCGCGCTCACGTCACAGAGGGGCCCGGGCCTGCGTCCGGGCCCCTTTCGCCGTCCTGCGGTCCCACGGGCGGCTATCATGAACAGGTTGGGTCACACGAGGCACGGGAGGCGCTCCATGCGCGAGCACGGAAGGTTCATCACGCTCGAGGGCGCGGACGGCGCCGGCAAGTCCACGCAGGCCGAGCTCCTCGCCCAGGCGGTCGAGCGCGCCGGCCGCGAGGTCGTGCGCCTGCGCGAGCCCGGCGGCACCGCCATCGGCGAGAAGGTCCGCGCGCTGCTGCTGGACCTCGCCAACGCCGAGATGTGCCCCGACTGCGAGCTGCTGCTCTACGAGGCCAGCCGCGCCCAGCTCGTCCGCCAGGTCATCGAGCCCGCCCTCGCGCGCGGCGCCGTGGTGCTGTGCGACCGCTACTACGACTCCACCACCGCCTACCAGGCCGCCGGCCGGTCCCTCTCGCCCGAGCGCGTGGCCGCGGCCAACCGCCTGGGCTCGTGCGGCTGCGTCCCGGACCGCACCGTGGTGCTCGACCTCGACCCCGCACTCGCCTTCGGCCGCGCCACCCGCGACGGCACCGACCGCATGGAGTCGGCCGGCCGCGAGCTGCAGGAGCGCGTGCGCCGCGGCTACCTCGAGCTCGCCGCCGCCGAGCCCGGCCGCGTGCGCGTGGTCGACGCCTCCGGCACCCCGCAGGAGGTCCTGGCCCGAGTGGCCGCCCAGCTCGCCGACGTCGTGGACGTGGCGCTGTGAGCGCGCAGGGCGAGAGGGCCGCGCAGGCCGTGCCCGCCGCAGGGTCCGCGCAGGCCGTGCCCGCCGCGGCCGCCGAGAAGGGCGCCCGCGCCGTCCCGGTCCCCGCGGCGCTCGGGCGCGTCCTCGGCCAGCCGCGCGTGCGGGACTTCCTCGCGAGCGCCCTGGCCGAGGGGCGCCTCTCGCACGCGTACCTGTTCGTGGGCGCGCCCGGCTCCGGCCGCTCGCAGGCCGCCGAGGCGCTCGCCAAGTGCGTCGTGTGCCCTGCGGGCGGCGACGACTCCTGCGACGAGTGTCGCCGCGTGTCGCACCGCAGCCACCCGGACGTCCACTGGCTCGAGCCCGGCAGCTCCACCGGCTACCTCGTCGCGCAGGTCCGAGAGCTCATGGCCGACGCCGCCCTGGCGCCCATGCGCGCCCAGACCAAGGTCTACGTCCTGCAGCGCGCCGAGCTCCTGCGCGACTCGTCGGCCAACGCCCTGCTCAAGACCCTCGAGGAGCCGCCCGTCGGCGTGATGTTCGTGCTGTGCGCCCGCTCGGCCGACGCCGTGCTGCCCACGATCGTCTCGCGCTGCCAGCTCGTGCGCTTCCGCACCGTCTCGCCCCGCGGCGCCCTCGCTGAGCTCATGTCCTCGTGCGCCTGCACGCCCGACGAGGCGCGCGTGGCCCTCGCCGTCGCGGGGTCGGCCGGCGCGGCCCGCGACTACCTGTCGTCGCCGTCGCGCCAGGACGTCCGGCGTCGCACGGTCGACACGCTGGGCTCGCTGGCCGCCGACGACGGGTGGGACGTGCTTCTCGCCGCGTCGGAGCTGCTCGAGGCCGTGCGCGTGCCCCTGGGCGACGTGCGCGCCGCGCAGGAGGAGGCCGTGCGCGAGTCCACCGACTTCCTCACCTCGTCGGCCCTGCGCCAGGTCGAGGACGCCAACAAGCGCGAGCTCACGGCCCGGGAGCGTTCGGGTATGATGGAGTGCCTGGCAGCGGCCGAGTCGCTCCTGCGCGACGTCCTGCTGCGCTGCGAGGACGTGGGGGAGCCCATCGTCAACTCGGATGCGGCCGCCATCGTCGACCGCCTTGCCGCCGGTACGGACCCCGCCGGCGCCATCGCGGCCCTCGGGGCCTGCTCCCGCGCGGCCGACGACCTCGCCCACAACGTATCTGCGCAGCTGACCCTCGAGGTCATGCTGCTTCGCATCAAGGAGGCACTGACTTGCCCACCATCATTCCGGTGAAGTTCGCCTACGCGGCGCGCGACCTGTGGTTCGACCCCAAGGGCACGCAGGCGCAGGAGGGCGACCACGTCATCTGCTCCACCGAGCGCGGCACCGAGATCGGCCTGGCCACGGAGGACGCCCGCGAGGTGAGCCGAGAGGAGCTCGAGCAGACCGTCAACGGCGCCCAGCTGCGCCCGGTCCTGCGCATCGCCACCGACGGGGACCTGGCCCGCGCCGAGGAGCTCGTCCGCCGCGGCGAGGAGGCCATGCCCGCCTTCCGCCGCCACGTGAGCGAGTCGGGCCTCGACATGAAGCCCGTCGGCGTCGAGTACCTCTTCGACGGCGAGAAGGCCGTCTTCTACTTCGCCGCCGTCGAGCGCGTCGACTTCCGCCAGCTGGTCCGCGACCTCTCGCGCGAGTTCCACGTGCGCATCGACATGCGCCAGATCGGCGTGCGCGAGGAGGCCGCCCTGGTGGGCGGCTACGGCCACTGCGGCCAGGAGCTGTGCTGCCGCCGCTTCAACATGAGCTTCGACCCCGTGTCGATCCGCATGGCCAAGGAGCAGGACCTGCCGCTCAACAACACCAAGATCTCCGGCGCGTGCGGTCGCCTCATGTGCTGCCTGCGCTACGAGTTCGAGGCCTACCGCGACTTCAAGACCCGCGCCCCCAAGCGCAACGCCGTTATCGACACGCCGCTGGGCAAGGGCAAGATCGTCGAGTACGACACCCCCAAGGAGCAGATCTGCCTGCGCCTGGAGAGCGGCAAGCAGGTTCGCATCCCGCTCGCCGACATGACGTGCTCCGAGGCCGCGCACAAGAAGTCCGAGGAGCTGGGCTGCCCCTGCCGCCCGGACACCGTGACACGTGACGTCCTCGAGCGCCTCGAGTCGCCCGACGTGCAGATGGCCCTCGCCGAGCTCGACCGCAAGAACGGCGTCGCGCCCGAGCCCGCGCCCGACGCGTCCGACATCTTCGTCTCGACCAAGCGCAAGCGCCGCCGTCCCAGCAACGGCGCCCCCTCCGGCAGCGCCAGCGGCGAGAGGGGCGAGCGCCCGCAGCACGACGCCTCGCGCCAGCAGGCCGAGGCCTCCGAGGGCACGCCGCGCCGCCGCCGCAACCGCCGCGGCGCCGAGGCCGACGCCGCCCGCACCGCGCCCGAGGCCCAGCAGGCCGCGCCGCAGCCGTCCCGTCGTCGTCGCCACCACACCGTCGAGGGCGACGCCGCCCAGGGCCGCCCGCAGGCCGACACGCAGGCGCAGCCCGGCGAGGAACAGCGTGACGACTCCAGGCAGCAGCGCCGCAGCCGCACCCGCAGGCCCGGCGACAAGGGCGGCATGCAGCCCTCGCGCCGCAACCGCCAGCGCCAGGACGCCCAGGACCAGGACCAGCCGCGCGAGTCCGCGCGCCCCGGCCGTGGCCAGCGCCAGAACCAGCAGCGCCGCGGCGGCGACGCCCAGGGCCAGCAGCGACCCGGTCGCGGCCAGCAGGGCCAGGGCCAGCAGCGCCCGCAGTCCGACGCGGGCGACGGCCAGCCCAAGCCGCGTCGCCGCCGTCGTCGCGGCGGCCGCGGTCACGGCGGCGACGGCCAGGGCCAGGGCGGCCAGGGTCAGGCGCCCTCCGCCCAGTAGCCGGCGCTGGGCCGTGCCGTAAGCGCCGGTCCGCCCGTCCGGACACGAGCTCGCTCCACGACAGAGGGGGCGCACCGGGACCACGTCGGTCCCAGGCGCGCCCCCTCTCGCACGTCGCTGCCACGTCATGGGGCCGTGGCGGACGGCCCACGCGACGTCGTCTCCGGCCGCGGCCGGCCCCGTGCCGGCCCCGTCGCCCCTACGCGAGCGCCGCGAGGCGCAGCGCCAGGTCCACGGTGCCCACGGCGTAGCCGCCGCGTGCGAACAGGCCGCGGGCCGCGTCGCCGCGCGCGTCGGCCAGCACGGCCAGCGGCAGCTCCTCGGGGTTGGCGAACATGCGGCGTGCGATGCGCTCGGGCAGCTCCGAGAAGTCCTCCTCGACCACCTCGACGCGGGCCCCGGCGGCGCGCAGCGCGGCGAGCGCGCGACGCAGCGTGGGGTCCTCGTCGGCCGCGCCGCCTTGGCCGCACGGCACCACGAGGCGCAGCGCCACGCCGAGCCCGCTCACGCGCCCTGCGGCGTCGGCGAGCTCGTTGAGCAGGTGCTCGGTCGGCTCGGCGGCCGGGCGCAGGAAGGCGAGCAGCCCCAGGTCGCGCCCGAGCAGTCGCTCCGGGCAGGTGCCCGAGAGGTCCACGTCCTGCAGCAGGTCGGACACGTCCGGCGTGCGCACGCGCAGCGCGACCTCGGCGTCGCCGTCGAGGACGACGTCGAGCTGCGAGGCCTGCTGGTCGCCGTCGGGCAGGCGCACCGTGGTGGTGAGGCGGTACGTGCCCGGCTCCAGCTCCAGGCGCAGCGGGCGACCCGGGGCCACGACGGCCTCGTCGAGCCACAGCGGCTCCCATCCGGTGTGCGCGCGCCCGCCGGACAGCGTGACCGCGCCCAGGCGAGAGAGGCCCCAGTCGTGTGACTCGCGCAGCTCGGCCGCCTCGCTCGTGACGCAGAGCACGTGGCGCCCGCCCGCGGCGCCCCTCCCGCCGTCGCTGCCGTCCGTGGCTGCGGCGGGGCAGGCGCGCTGCCAGCGGCCGTCGGCCATGAACTCGGGGGCCAGGTCCTCGCTGGCCAGGCGCGCGGCCACGCCCATGGTGCGGCAGCACGCCACGAACAGCGTGCGCAGCGTCATCGACGAGGCGTGCCCCGACGCCAGGGCACCCTGCGGCGTGCCCACCAGCTTGGCGAGGTCCTGTGACAGCGAGAAGGAGCTGCCCTTCTCCAGGCGCGCCCACGCCGCCCGCGGGTCGTCCAGGACCAGGCGGCGCAGCTCGTCCCCCATGAGCGGCGCCAGGCGCGGCCTCCACGCGCTCAGGTGCTCCAGGCCGATGCGAGGGCACAGCACTCCCTGCTCCCAGGCCCGCTGGGCCGCGTCGGCGTCGAGCCCCTGCGCGCGCAGGCGGGCCAGGGCGTCGTCGTGCCCCGTGCGGGCCGCGGCGAGGTGCCCCTCCAGGACGTCGGCGTCGAGGTCCAGCCAGTCCTTGGGGGCCAGCCCGGCGAGAAGCGCCAGGCGGTCGGGGCCGTCGTCGGCGCACAGGAAGCGCAGCACCTCGTCGGCGTTGCCCAGCGCGCCGACGAGCACGCGCGCCACGGTGGCGGCGTCGTCGCCCGGGCGTGCCCGCACGGCCTCGGCGGCCAGCTCGCGGGCGTGGTCGGCCATGGCGGCCACGCGCGCGCGGCGCAGGCGGTCGGCCTCAGCGCGGCGCTTTCGGCCGCGCTCCTCCATCTGGGGCGTGAGGGCGCCGCAGGGAGCGGGGTGGTCCTGCGGCGCGCGCACGTCGAGGTCGCGCCAGCCGTCCCCGCACGCGCGCCGGCCCAGGCGCAGCTCGGCGATGGTGCCGCCCTCGGCCACGTCGACGTCGGCCTGCGCCACGAGGCCGCCGAGCGAGGCGGTGAGCCTCAGCGTGCACAGGCCCGTCTCGGCGCGGCACCGGCCGGCCGCGTCGGTGGCCAGGGTGCACACGGGGCCCCACTGCGCGGAGTTGAGCACCTCCGCGGTGACGGTGGCGTCGGCGGCGGGGGAGCCGTCGGGCAGCGAGACGCGCGCCTCCAGCGTGGCGGTGGGGGCGTAGCCCGCCGTGCGGTCCTCGATCCAGGTGCAGCCCTCGCGCAGCAGCCCCTCTCGCCCGTAGTCGGTGAAGAGCATCGCCTGCACGCGCGGGGCGCGCCCGGAGGCGGCGGTGAACCAGCCGCGGTCGAGGGCCTCCTCGGGCTCGCAGGCGCCCAGGTAGTGCCAGGCGCCGTCGGCGTAGGCCTCGACCCAGGCGTGGTTGTCGTCGCAGTGGGCCCACAGCGGGACGTAGATCTGGCGGGCCGGGACGCCCACGCTGCGCAGCGCGCTCACGAGCAGCGTGGACTCCTCGCCGCAGCGGCCGTGGCCGGCGGCCAGCACGCCCAGCGGCCCCAGGGTGCGGCCGTCGGTGGACTGGTAGGTGGCGTGCTCGGCGCACCAGTAGTTGACCTCGCGGACCACCTCCGGCTCCGGAAGGCCGGTCACGCGGTCGCGCAGGCGCTCCCACAGGGCGCCGCGGCAGTCCACGAGCGGCTCGTTGTTGATGCGCGGGGCGGCCACGTCGGCCACGAAGACGTCCTCGGGCAGCGCGGCCACGCGGGGCAGCTCGCGGCGCAGCATGGCGGCGTGGCGGGCGAAGCCGACGAGCGTCGACGGGTCCGCGTCGAGCACGTCGCTCACGGGCAGGCTCGCCGAGAAGTGCAGCAGCAGGGCCGCCTCGTCGGCGGGCAGGTCGGCCGCGGCCTCGCGCAGGGCCCCCAGGCGCGCGCCCAGGACCCCCTCGCGCTCCCGCAGTCGCTTCTCGGCGTGGTCGATGAGGGTCTGGCTGGACATGGCGCTCCTTCTCGTCGGTCGTGTGCCCCACGAGGATAGCGCGCCCGGGCCCCGGCCCGCCCCCGTTTGGGATACCATTTCCCGAAGCGAAACCGCGCGCCCCGGGCGCGCCGGACGGGGGGAGCCACATGTACGGCCTCAAGACCGAGTGCTGCTTCGACAGCGCACACTTCCTGGCGGACTACCACGGCAAGTGCGAGAACCTCCACGGCCACCGCTGGCGCGTCGTCGCCTACCTGGGCGCGTCCTCGCTGGGCGGGGAGGGCACCGAGCGCGACATGGTCTGCGACTTCTCGGCGTTCAAGTCCGCCGTGCGCGGCCTGTGTGCCGAGTTCGACCACACGTTCCTGGTCGAGGAGGGCACGCTCGCCCCGGCCACCGTCGCCGCGCTGGAGTCCGAGGGCTTCTCGCTCAAGGTGGTCCCGTACCGCACCACCGCCGAGAACCTCGCCCGCGTCATGTGCGAGGAGCTGTGCGCCCGCGGGCTGCCCTGCGTGCGCACCGACGTCTACGAGACGCCCCTGAACTGCGCGACGTACGTCCCCGACGAGGGGTAGGATTGGTGGGAGGCCCGGGCCGCGCGCCCGGGCGGCGGTTCCCGGGGGCCCGGCGCGGCCGGGGGGGCGAGGTGCGCTATGTCCGTCACACACCTGCATGGGGTCAACCTCACGGGCTGGCTGACGCTGGAGCCCTGGGTCACCCCGGAGCTCTTCGCCGCGGCCGGCGCGCTCGACGAGGAGTCGCTCGTCACGACGCTGGGCCCGGAGCGCTACGCGGAGGTCGTGCGGCGCCACCGCGCCTCCTTCGTGACGCGCGAGGACTTCCTCAAGATCGCGGCGCGCGGCTTCAACTCCGTGCGCCTGCCCGTCCCCTGGTACGTCTACGGCGAGGAGGGCCCCAACCCGGGCCCCTACCAGGGCTGCATCGAGCTCGTCGACGAGGCCCTCGAGTGGGCCGAGGAGTTCGGCCTCAAGGTGGTCTTCGTCCTGGCCGTCAACCCCGGCGCCCCGCGCCCGGCCTCGGCGGGCTCCGACGACGTGCCCGCGCACGACCTCTCGGACGGCCGCCTGCCGCGCGACCGCGTGCTCGACGTGGTCTACGCCCTGTCGCGCCGCTACGCCACGCGCATGGGCTTCTTCGGCATGGAGCTCGCCGACGACGTGGTGGTCCGCGTGCGCCAGGGCCTCTCGCTGTCCGACGGCGTCGCCACGCACCGCCTGCGCAACTACTACCGCGAGGCGTACGAGATGGTGCGCGAGGCCGCCGGCTACGACGTCGTGGTGATCCTGCCCGACGGCGGCGTCCCGCGCGACCTGCGCCGCTTCATGGCGCAGCGCCACTACCGCAACGTGTGGGTGGACTGCCACCTGGACCGCGCCGACACCCGCGTGGACGTCTCCGGCCCGTCCGGCGTCCGCCGCCTGGTCGAGTCCTGCGAGCGCCACATGGCGGAGGCCCGCCGCACGGGCATGCCCGCCATGGTGGGCAAGTGGTCCGCCTCGCTGCCCATCGCGGACTCGTCGATGACGCCGGAGGGCCGCATCGCGCTCGAGCGCGTGTACACCTCCGAGCAGATCGCCGCCTACGAGAAGTGCCCCGCCTGGTTCTTCAACACCTGGAAGACCTCCGGGATGCTCGCGGGCTGGGACGCCCGCGTGGCGCTGGCCACCTTCGAGCGCGGCATGATCGCCTGACACGGGAGGGGAGAGACCCTTTGGACAACCTTGGTACGACCGCGTCCGCCGCGGCGGGCGAGGGCCTGCTGAGCATCGTCGGAACGCCCATCGGCAACCTGTCGGACGCGTCGCCGCGCGTGCGGGACACGCTCGCCGCGGCCGACGTGGTGCTGTGCGAGGACACGCGCGTCACCGGGCGGCTCATGTCCGCCTTCGGCCTGCGCGTGCGCCTGGAGCGCTGCGACCAGAACGTCATCGCCGAGCGCGTGCCCGGCGTGGTGGGTCGCCTGCTCGCGGGCCAGCGCGTGGCCTTCGTCTCGGACGCGGGGATGCCCGGCGTGTCCGACCCGGGCCAGCACCTGGTGGACGCTGCGCTCGACGCCGGCGTGCGCGTCGAGGTGGTCCCCGGCCCCAGCGCCGTGACCTGCGCGCTCGTGGCGTCCGGCCTCGCGAGCGACCACTTCTTCTTCGAGGGCTTCCTGCCCCGGCGCACCTCCGCGCAGCTCGAGCGCCTGCGCGAGCTGGCCGTGGTCCCCGGCACGCTGGTGGCCTACGAGTCGCCGAGGCGCGTCGCGCAGACCCTTGCCAACGTGGCCGAGGTCATGCCGCGCCGCCGCGTGGCGCTCGTCCGCGAGCTCACCAAGCTGCACGAGGAGGTCGTCCGCGGAGAGGCCCGCGAGCTCGCCGAGGCCGTCGCGGCCCGCGACGAGGTGCGCGGCGAGTGCGTCGTGGTCGTGGCCGCCCCGACGGCCGAGGAGCTCGAGGAGCGCCGTCGCGGCGACGCCGCCGCGGGCGGCCTCGCCACGGTCGAGGAGGCCATCGCGCGGGGCCTGGCCGCCGGCGAGCCCAAGTCCTCGCTCGCCAAGCGCCTGGCCAAGGAGTTCTCGCTGCCGCGCGCCCAGGTCTACGACGCCATCGTCGCGGCGGGCGAGCAGCGCCCCGGTCCGCGCACGGGCCCGCGTCCGTGACGCGCGGCCCGGCACTTCTCGCCGTTCGAGCCGCAGCGGAGGCGGCCGCGCCCCATGCCG
>CALCDK010000145.1 GCA_937900605.1 uncultured Olsenella sp. | reverse complement strand
CGTCGCGCAGGAAGCGGAGGAGCGACTTGTTCTCGCGAGCCACCTCGACGCGCCCGTTGACGATGATCTCATACGCCTCGGACGGCGCGCCCTGCGCCGCGACGGCGGTCTTCTTCTCGTTGGTAGTCATGTCGTCTCCCCTACACTGCCGCGAACATGCCGCCGGCGTCCGAGATGGCGCCGCGCGGGCAGGTGACTGCGCACATGCCACAGGCGATGCACTCGTCGTAGTCGATGCGGGCGTGTCCATGGTCAAGGCTAATCGCGCCCGTCGGGCAGACGCGCACGCAGCGACCGCAGCCGATGCAGCTCATGTGGCACTTGTCCTTTGCCGTCTGCGGGCGCGAGGTGTTCACGCAGCGCACGCGGATCGGGCGATCCGGGTCGACGAGCTCGATGACGCCCTTCGGGCACTTGCGCACGCAGACCCCGCAACCGCGGCAGAGTTCGCGGTTGACGAAGGCCACGCCGCGCTCGTTCATGCTGATGGCACCGAACTTACAGGCCTCGACGCAGCTGCCGCAGCCGATGCAGCCCTGGCCGCACGAAGGCGCGCCCTCGCAGGTCTTGCTGCCACCGCCGCAGCGCACGAACGCGACGAGACGCGGCTTGCGCGGACGGGCCGGGGCCTTTGGCTTGGCTGTCTTGGGAGTCATCTCACCCATGGTCGTTCCCCTCGGAAGGTGGCGCCGGACGCTCCCGGCGCCACCCTGGTCTTGAATCGATACGTACTTGGCTGACCATATGGGCCGCTCGAAAAAGAGACGGCCCGGGTCTCGCTTCTAGGCGAACAGGTAGCCGTAGGAGTCGCGCGTGGCCTTAATAGTCAGGCGGACCTCCTCCGGCAGGCCGCACGCGGCATCATCGACGTCGTACGCAGCGATCTTGCCGCCAACGCGCACGAGGAACGTGCCGTCGGGCTGCGCCAGGAAGCCCTGGTTCTCGGAGTTGCCCATGTCCTCGGCGCTCCAGAAGAGCGTGAGCTTGTCCTTGTAGGGGCGGCCGCTCCACGGGCAGAACACGGCGCAGTTGCCGCACTCGTTGCACATACCGTCAACGTGGACCACCTGGTGCTGGGCGAGGCCCGGCACGACGATGGAGACGTTGGCGCGGTTCGGGCAGACGTCGCAGCAGGCCTCGCACACGGTGGCGCAGCCGAGGCAGCCGGAGGTCTTGGAGCAGGCGGCACAGCCAAGGCGGAGGTCACCCTTGCGGGCGTAGCACTCGTCCTCGTGACCGGAGCGGACGTTCTCACTAGCATAGGCCGCGAAGTCAACGCCGAGCATGCCCTTGGCGACCTCCTGCGCGTCGGCGATCGCGTCGACGAAGCGCGCGGGGCCACGGCGGCAGTCGCCGGCGGCCCAGACGCCCTCGACGCCCGTGGCGCAGCCGGCCGGGCAGCCGCGACGGTCGACCTCGACGCCGGCACCCTCGTACAGGGAGCCCTCGATGTGCTCGCCCACGGCGCAAATCACGGACGTGGCCGGGACCGCAACGACCTCGCCGGTGGCGACGGGGCTGCGGCGACCGGACTCGTCAGGCTCGCCAAGAACCATCTTGTCGCAGGTCAGGATGCCGGCACGGACGCCCTTGGGAGCGAGCAGCTCGCAGAGCTCGACGCCCTCGGCGAGGGCCTCGGCCAGCTCCTCCTCGTCGGCGGGCATATAGCGCCTGGTGCGACGGTAGACGATGCGGACGTTCTCGACGCCCGGAAGACGCTTGGCGACGCGGGCAGCGTCCATGGCGGTATTGCCAGCGCCGACGATGACGACGTCGGTACCGAGGGCGGAGAGGTCCTCTCCCCTCTTGGCGGCACCGAGGAACTCGAGGACGTCGATTTCCTCGCCGTACTCGAGGCCCACGTGGCCGGGAGCCCAGGCGCCGCAGGCCACGACGACGTCGGTGTAGCCCTC
This sequence comes from uncultured Olsenella sp., assembly GCA_937900605.1. Taxonomy (GTDB): domain Bacteria; phylum Actinomycetota; class Coriobacteriia; order Coriobacteriales; family Atopobiaceae; genus Thermophilibacter. Next base: position 220 of record CALCDK010000145.1, on the reverse strand, counting down.
GGCCTTGAGCTCAGCGACGGACTTGGCCTCGACGCCGGTCTTGACCTTGGCGCCATAGGCGAGGCAGAGCTCGACGTCGCGGTCGATGTCCTCGTCAGAGATGCGGAACGCCGGGATGATGTGGCGAGCGACGCCGCCCAGGGTCTCCTTGCGCTCGAGGATCGTGACGTCGGCGCCGGCGCGGGAGAGGAAGAAGGCGCAGGCAAGACCAGCCGGGCCA
>CALCDK010000144.1 GCA_937900605.1 uncultured Olsenella sp. | reverse complement strand
CCGGGGTGCCGCAGGCCACGACGCGCGAGCGGTCGAGCACCACGACCCGGTCGGCGCGCGCGGCCTCGTCCATCGAGTGCGTGACCTCGACGATGGTGGTCCCCTGCGCGGACAGGCGCGCGAGCACCCCTCGCAGCATGCGCCGCCCGCGTGGGTCCAGGCCGGCCATCGGCTCGTCCAGGAGCAGGACGCGCGGCTCCATGGCAAGCACGCCGGCCAGGGCGCACAGCCGCATCTGACCGCCGGACAGCGAGAAGGGCGAGGCGTCTCGGCGGTCGGAGAGGCCCACGAGCTCGAGGGCGCGCGTGCAGCGGCGCTCGACCTCCGCGGCGTCGAGGCCCAGGTTGCGCGGGCCGAAGGAGACGTCCTCGGCGACGGTGGGGGCGAACAGCTGGCGCTCGCTCTGCTGCATGAGCAGGCCGCACGAGTGGCGCACGGCCCTGCGGCCGCGTCGTTCGGAGGCGTCGATGCCGTCGACGCGCAGTGTGCCGGAGTCGGGGGCCTCGAGCCCGCAGGCGATTCGCAGCAGGGTCGACTTGCCCGACCCGGTCTGGCCGACGATGGCGCAGGTGGAGCCGGCCGGGACGGCAAGCGAGGCGCCGTCGAGCGCGGGGGAGGCCCCGTCGTAGGAGAACCGCAGGTCGCGCGCGTCGATGGCGAGGTCTGCGCGGTTGTCGCCGCTCTCGCGGTCGTCGCCGTTCTCGGCGCTCGCGTGGTCGTCGCGGCAGCCGACTGCGAGCGGCGTGGAAGCGGCGTCGGCGTCCTGGCAGCCGGGGCAGCCACCTGCGAGCGGGCCGTCAGCGGCGTCGGCGTCCTGGCAGCCGCGCGGCAGCGGGCCGCAACCTCGCAGCTGGCGTGCGAGCGCGTCCACGTCGCTGACGCAGCCCAGGCCCAGCGCGGCCGAGACGCGCGTGGCGAACGGCAGCTCGAGGCCAAGGCTCAGGAGCGCCTCGGGGCCGGCCGAGAAGACCTCCTCCGGGGTGCCGAGCATCGCTGCGCGCCCGTGGTCCATGACCAGCACGCGGTCGGCGCCGAGGGCCTCGTCCATGAAGTGGGTGACGTGCAGCACGGCGCAGCCGGAGGCGGCCATGCGCGACATGACGCGCACGAGGGCCTCGCGGCTGCGGACGTCGAGCATGGCGGCGGGCTCGTCGAGGACCATGACGCGCGGCTCCATGGCCAGCGCGCCCGCGATGGTCACGCGCTGGCGCTGGCCGCCCGACAGGCGCGTGGGGTCGGCGAGCGCGAGGCTCTGGAGGGCGACGCGGCGCAGCTCGCGGTCGACGCGCCGGCGGATCTGGTCGCCGGGGACGCAGAGGTTCTCGGGGCCGAAGGCGACGTCGTCCTCGACGACGGTGGTGACGATCTGGTCGTCGGGGTTCTGGAAGACGAGCCCGAGCTCGCGGCGTGCGTCCTGGTAGGCTGCCAGGTCGACCCTGCCGTCGCGGCAGCAGTCGCGCCCCACGAGCTCGACGTCGCCCTCGTCGGGGGCGAGAAGCCCGGCCACGACCTGGGCGAGCGTGGACTTGCCGGAGCCGTTGGCGCCCAGGACGCAGACCCTCTCGCCGGGTGCGACGCAAAGGGAGAGGTCGTCGAGGGCGGGTGTCGTGGCCCCGTCGTATCGCAGGGTGACGTGCGAGAGGCGCACGGCCGCGCGCTCACTCACCGAGGACCCCGGCGAGCGGCTTGCGGACGAGGGCGGCACCGGCGCAGTTGAGTGCGACCTTGATGACGTTGAACGGGAGGAGGACGGGAACTACCATCGCGAGGACCTCGGCGGTGGAGATCCCGGCGTAGACCGGCGTCACGACGACGTTGCCCACCACGCACGCGGCGAGCGACACGACGGCGCCGACGGCCATGCCGGCCGCCAGCCCCCGGGCGCCCTGCATGCGGCGGGCGAGCGCGGCGGTGGGCAGGACCAGCGCCAGGTTGGCGACGACCGCCATGAGGTGGCCCCACGGGTCGAAGACGAACAGCGTCTTGAGCAGCCACGGGAGCACGACCGCGGCGGTGCCGGTGGCCGGGCCGAAGGCCAGGGCCGCGACGAGGCCCACGATGCCGGACGGGTCGTACTTGAGCCACGGCGCGGGTGGGAAGATGGGCACCTCGACGAAGGTGAGGACGAATGACAGCGCGCACAGCAGCGCCGTGACCGCGATCCTGCGGGTGGACCAGCCGTCCTGGGCGCTCGTCGAGTGCCTGTCGTGCGAAAGCGGGGTGTGTGCAGACTGGGCCATGGGGCCCTCCGTTTCTCTCATCCGGACTGTGACCGTTGGTCCCGGACTCGCACCGGGTCGGCCGCGTATTCGCGGGTCGCGGACTTCGCGCCGAGCGCGTCACCGCCAGTGGGGACTCTCACCCCGCCCTGAAACTGTCACTACGAATATAGCACTTGGCTGACGGGGGCACGCGGCCGCCCGACGCGTCCGGTCGCGCCGTCACCGCGACTCCACGCCGGGCGGCGGGGTCCGGACGGCGCCGCGAGCCGGAGCGTCGCGCCCGGGCGGCGAGGGCCGGGCGGCGCCGCGAGCCGGAATGTCGCGCCCCTCTCGCCGTGTGCTGTGCTGCGGCCCGACGTCCCTCTCGCCGTGTGCCGCCGCGGTTGCGCGCGACCTGTGGGGGTCTGCGGGGCTCGTGGGGCCGCTGCTATACTTGAGCGAACTGACCCCGTTGAAAGGAACGTGCCAGAGTGTCGGACAGCGACAGGCCCCTAGCGTGGGAGCTCCGCTCCATCGTCGGCGAGAAGAACGTGCTGGTCGATGAGCCCATGAGCGCCCACACCACCTTTGCCGTGGGAGGTCCCGCCGACCTCTTCGTGACCCCCGAGGACTTCGACGAGGTTCGCGACGTCCTTCTCGCCTGCGACCGTGCCGGCGTCCAGCGCTTCGTGCTGGGGCGCGGCTCGGACATGCTCGTCTCGGACGAGGGCTACCGCGGCGCTCGTCGGCGTGACCGCCGAGGACGAGACGATGTGCTGCCACGCGGGCGTCGACCTGCGCGAGGCCTCCGAGATGGCCTGCGAGCTGGGGCTCTCCGGCCTCGAGTTCGCGTGCGGCATCCCGGGCACCGTCGGCGGCGCGTGCTTCATGAACGCCGGCGCTTACGGCGGCTGCATGGCCGACGTGCTGAGCACGGTGCGCGTGCTGCGACCGGACGGCTCGGTGTGCGACCTGGGTGTCGACGAGCTGGACCTGGGCTACCGCCACAGCCGCATCGCCGACGAGGGCCTCGTGGTGCTGAGCGCCACGTTCCAGCTGCGCCGCGCCGACGGCGAGGCCATCCGCGCCACGATGGACGACCTCACCGCCCGCCGCGAGGAGAAGCAGCCGCTGGAGCTGCCGTCCGCCGGCTCGACGTTCAAGCGCCCGGAGGGCCACTTCGCGGGCAAGCTCATCATGGATGCCGGCCTGCAGGGCTACCAGCATGGCGGCGCGGCCGTCTCGACCAAGCACGCCGGCTTCGTCGTCAACGTGGGCGGCGCCACCGCGGCCGACGTGCACGCGGTCATCGAGCACGTCCAGGACGAGGTCGAGCGTCAGTTCGGCGTGCGCCTGGAGCCGGAGGTGCGCTTCCTGGGGTAGCGCTGTGGGTGCGTGCGCGGTGGCGTCGCTGCGGCGGCGGTGCTAGTGCGTGCGGCGTTGTCGCTGCGGCGGCGGCGCTGTTGCGGCTACGGTGGTGGCGCCGCCGGCGCGTGCGTGCGTGTGCGCGGTGGCGTCGCTGTTGCGGCGCGGCTACGGTATCGGTTTCGTAAGCGAGAGGGGCGTCGGCCATCGGGTCGGCGCCCCTCTCGGCACATCGGGTGCGGAGTGCGCGCGTCTGGTGGCGTGGGGTTGCGTTTGGTGGGGTGCTGTGAGCGAAAACGCGCCGTTTGCGTGCCGTGTGGGGCCGTGGGGGCTCGTCTGAGCCGGGGCCGTCGACAAAAGCGCAGCTCAGCGCGTTAGGTAATCGAGAAGAACATTGATAAGCTGGCTCGAGGCGCGCAAACGGCGCGTTTTCGCTCACACCCCCCCTCGCAAGTCGCCGCGCAGCGCCCCTCGCCCCTCGCATGGAAAAGGCCTGGCCGCGCGGGTCAGGCCTTCCAATGCTCTGTTGTGCCTCTCGACCTGCGACGATGCCGCGGGCGATTGCGAGCCGCGACGCCTTCGCGAC
>CALCDK010000143.1 GCA_937900605.1 uncultured Olsenella sp. | reverse complement strand
CGGCCGCGAGCCCGAGCGGGTCCGCGTCGTGGCCAGCCCCAACGTCATCAAGAACGTGAAGAGCGTGGTGGTCCCCAACACCGGGGGCCAGCGCGGTATCGCCGCCGCCGCGGCCGCCGGCATCGTCGCCGGCGACGCGGACCTGCGCCTCGAGGCCCTGAGCCACGTCAGTGCCGCGCAGGTCGAGGCCATGGGCGCGTACCTCTCGGCGCATGCGGTCGAGGTGGCGCCCTCCGAGTCGGGGAGGGCCTTCGAGGTCGAGGTCACGGTCGGCGCCGGCGCCCACGAGGCCTCCTGCCTGATCGCCGGCCACCACACAAACGTGGTTCGTCTCGCCCGCGACGGCGAGGTCCTCGAGTCCGCCCCCTTCGAGGAGGCCCCCAGCGAGGCCGCACCCGACCGGCCCGAGCTCAGCGTCGCCTCCATCGTCGAGTACGCCGACGAGGCCGACCTCGACGACGTGCGCGACGTCCTCATGCGCCAGGTCGAGTGCAACATGGCCATCGCCCACGAGGGCATCGAGGGCAGCTGGGGCGCCTGCGTGGGGCGCACCCTGCTCGAGGCCTACGGCGACTCGACCCACAACCGCGCCAAGGCGCTCGCGGCAGCCGGCTCCGACGCACGCATGGGCGGCTGCGAGCTGCCTGTCGTCATCAACTCGGGCAGCGGCAACCAGGGCCTGGCCACCAGCGTCCCGGTCGTCGTCTATGCGAGGGACCTCGGCGCCTCCGAGGAGCTCATGCTGCGCGCCCTGATCGTCTCGAACCTCTGCACCATCCACCTCAAGATGGGCATCGGCCGCCTGTCCGCCTACTGCGGGGCCACGAGCGCGGGCGCCGGCGCCGCCGCGGGCATCGCCTACCTCATGGGAGGGCGCTGCCGCGAGGTGTCGCACGCCCTCGTCAACGCGCTGGCCATCGACTCCGGCATGATCTGCGACGGGGCAAAGGCGAGCTGTGCCGCCAAGATCGCCTCGGCCGTGGAGGCCGGCCTTCTCGGCCTGCAGATGCAGCTTCGGGACCGCGAGTTCCGCGGTGGCGACGGCATCGTCGAGAAGGGCGTGGAGAACACCATCCGCAACGTCTCCCAGGTCGCCCGCGAGGGCATGCGCGAGACGGACCGCACCATCATCGACCTGATGTGCCGCTGCTAGGCGGGTCTCGAGGGGCTAGCGCGAGCTGCGCGTCGCCTTTGCCAGCACGGCCACGATGGCGCACAGGATGCCGCCGATGGGCCACGGGAGCCAGAAGTTGGGATTGCGGTCCAGGCCCGTGAAGAGCCAGCAGAAGCCCACGAGGGTCGCGACGAGCATGATGACGGAGCAGATGGCATTCTCCTGTCGGCTCAGGAAGTCCGCGACGGCCCGTGTCGGGCACCGTCCGCCGTCCCCCTCCCCGGAAGGCGCGACGACTGGCGATTCGTCTGCGACCGTCGTGGCGACACCCGGGTCGGCCGGCCGGGGCTCACGGGCCCTCGCCTCGCTGCCCATTTTGGCCTGCGGCTCGGCCGCGTGGGATTCCGCTGACGTCAGGTCGCCCTTCACGAGGTCGTCGAGCGAGCAGCCGAAGAGCTCGCAGATCCCGATCAGCTTGTCCATCTCGGGGTAGGACCTCTCCGACTCCCATTTCGTGATGGACTGGCGAGACACGCCGAGCTGCTCGGCGAGCTGCTCCTGGGTCATTCCCCTCGTGGCACGGAGGTGCTGGAGGTTGTCTCGGAAGCTCATGGTGGTTCTCCTTTCGCGGTGCCCTTCGTGAGTCGCGGCGACCTGTCGCATCGGGGCCCGTCGGGGCCCGACGTCGTCCGGTTCGTCCGCCACTGGGTCGAGGATATGCTCGCGGCGTTGGTGACGACCACCAACTTGGGGGTTCATTTCATGCGACCGTGAGGCAACCACAGGTTGCGAGCCACAGGTCAGAAGGACAGCAGGCCCCCGTCTTCATGTGAGACGGGGGCCTGCCTCGTGCCGTGTCGTGTGCCCTGCGCCGTGCCGTGCCCGCACCCGCGCCTCGTGCCGCGATCGCGGCGCCTACGCTTCCGCAGCGGCGGTCGCGGCCGCGGCCGACCCGCCGCGGCCCGTCTCGGGCACGCGCAGCATGGTGACGAAGCCGATGACGAAGAGCACGGCGATGGAGAGCACGCCCACGCTGGAGCTGCCCGTCAGCGCAGTGAAGGTGCCCACGAGGAAGGTGCCCAGGATTGCCGCGTACTTGCCGAAGATGTCGAAGAACCCGAAGTACTCGTTGGCGCGCTCCTTGGGGCACAGCTTGCCGAACTCGGAGCGCGAGAGCGCCTGGATGCCGCCCTGGAACATGCCGACGAGGATCGCGAGCACCCAGAACTCGGTCGCGCTGCGAAGGAAGAACGCGGCGAACAGCGTGATGCCGAAGTACGCCGCGATGGCGACCAGCAGCATCCTGCGCGTGCCGTGGCGCTTGGCGAGCCTGCCATACGCGATGGCGGACGGGAACGCCACGAACTGCGTGACGAGGAGCGCCAGCACCAGTTGGGTCGCGTCGATGCCCAGGTCCGTACCGTAGCTCGTCGACAGCTTGATGATGGTGTGCACGCCGTCGATGTAGAAGAAGTACGCGATCATGAAGTAGCGCACGGCGCGGTTGGACCACAGCTCGCGCATGGTCGAGCCGATGCCGCGCACGGCGCGCGAGAGCGCGTGGGGCTCGCGCGGGCGGTAGTGGCGCTGCTCGACGTCGCGCAGCAGGGGCACGGTGAACGCCGCCCACCACAGCGCGGTGATGACGAAGGCGATCTGCATGGCGGTCTGCAGGCCCAGGCCCAACGCGTCTCGCCCGAGCACGACGCCCAGGCACGCGAGGAACGGCAGGCAGCTGCCCACGTAGCCCCACGCGTAGCCGCTCGACGAGACCTCGTCCATGCGCTCGTCGGTCGTGGCGTCGACCAGCAGCGCGTCGTAGAACACCATCGACGAGTTGAGCATCACCGAGGAGATCACGTAGATGACGAGAAACGCCGTCGCCGTGGTGGGCAGGCCCATGGCGACCGTGGCCACCACGCCCGTGCCCACGGTGCCCACGATGAAGCGCTTCTTCATGCCGCGCTGGTCGGCGATCGACCCGAGGACCGGCATGAGCAGCGCGATGATGAGCGCCGCGACCGTCTCGGCGTAGCTCCAGGCCACCACGACGCCCCCGTCGGGCGACAGGGACGAGAAGTAGATCGGGATGACGCTCGTGGCGAGGAGCACGAGGGCGGAGTTGCCCACGTCATACATGACCCAGCTCTTCTCGGCCCTCGTCATTCTCTGGCGTGCCATGGGGAACCTCCTGGTCCCTCGAGCCGCGGCGCGGCATGGACAGTGTCCCTATGGTACGGGAAAAGCGGCTCGCGCCCGTCGTGCGGCGGCTCGTCGGCGGCGCGTTGGGGCATAATCTGACCCAGGACCACGACGAAGGGGTGCCCATGCCTGCTGTTCTCACCCACGACCTGTTCGGCCGCGGCGTCCTCGGGGACGTCGCCGACCTCATCGGCCTCGACACCGTCGACGAGAGGAAC
>CALCDK010000142.1 GCA_937900605.1 uncultured Olsenella sp. | reverse complement strand
GACGTGGTACTTCTCGACGACGTCGCGCGGCAGGGCGTAGCGCCAGGCGCGCTCGGGCATGTTGTAGTGGAACGCGGTGTCCGGGACGATGACGTTGCCGATCTCGGGGAACATGTCGCGGCAGATCTCGATGACGTCGGCCTCGGCGTAGTTGTGCAGCGGGGCGAGAGGGGCGACCTCGCGGACCTGGGCGAGGGTCTCGTCGGTGACCACGGCGGACTCGGGGAAGTACCAGCCGCCCTGGACCACGCGGTGGCCGATGCCGCCGATGGGGGCGTCGACGGACTCGAGGATCTCGAAGACGTGCTTGATGGCCGTGCGGTGGTCGGGAAGCGCGACCTCGAGCTTCTGCTTGCCGGAGCCGTTCTCCTCGTGGCCGATGAAGGAGCCGTCGATGCCGATGCGCTCGCAGTTGCCCTTGGCGTAGACCTCGCGCGTGTCGACGTTCAGGAGCTGGTACTTCAGCGACGAGCTGCCAGCATTGATGACCAGTACGTTCATGACTCTCCTCTCGCAGCGGGACACCCCGCGCCTGCAGTGGACACACCCATCATAGCCCCGACCGATGCCGGCCGGGGCCATCAAACGACCCGTGCACAATGTGCCGACGCCGCGCGGCTAGCGCCAGCCGCGTGCCTCCGGGAGCAGCTCGTCGACCACCTGGGCGCCGATCTCGACGCAGCGGCGGCAGCTGCACAGGGGCACGCCCGTGTCGACGCCCTTGAGGTCGCGGCAGCACGTGGAGCCGGCGAGCTCGGCGAAGCGCTCGCGGGCACGCGAGCAGACGCGGTACGTTGCGGCCTTGGACGTGGGGCGCGCGGGGTCGCCGGTGCCGCAGGCCATGCCCAGGGCGACGCAGGCGCCGGACAGCGCGCCGCAGGTTCCGCCCATGTCGCCCATGCCGCGGCCGAGGCCCTCGGTGACGGCGAAGAGGGTGGCGTGGTCGCAGCCGAGGTCCTCGGCGCAGACGCAGGCGACGGCCTGGGAGCAGTTGTGCCCCTCGGCGTGCAGCTCGGCCGCGCGCTCGACGCGCGGCGTCACGCGCGCACCTCAGGGAGCAGCCCCTCGCCAAGCGGGCGGCCGCCCAGGACGTGCATGTGCAGGTGCATGACGGTCTGGCCCGCGGCCTTGCCGGTGTTCATGACGCAGCGGAAGCCCTTCTCGTCGAGGCCGTAGCGCTCGGCGACGCTGCGCACGGCGCGCTCCATGGAGAGCAGGGTCTGCGCGGGGACGTCGTCGACGAAGTTCTCGTGGTGGGCCTTGGGGACGACGAGCACGTGGACCGGCGCCTGCGGGTTGAGGTCGGGGAAGGCGACGACGTCGTCGTCCTCGTAGAGCAGCTCGACGGGGACCTCGCCGGTGGCGATCTTGCAGAAGATGCAGTCGGACACGGTGGCTCCTATCGCTCGTCGAGGAAGGCGGTGGCGGGGGCGGAGGCGGTGTCGGTCACCGCGGCCCCCTCGTCGGTGGCGTCGAGAAGGACGCGGACCTTCTGCTCGGCGCCCTCGAGGCGCGAGCGCAGGGCGCGCAGCAGCTCGACGCCGCGGGCGTAGCGCTCGAGCGACTCCTCGAGCTCGAGCTCTCCGGACTCGAGGGCGCGGACGATCTGCTCGAGCTCGACGGAGGCCTCCTTGAAGGTCATCTCGTCGACGTTGCGGTACTCGCTCATGGTTCCTGCCTTTCTGGCCTAGGCCGAATGGGTGTCGTGGGTTGCGGTGACGGTGGCCTCGACGCTGCCCTCGCCGAGGAGGAGGTCGAGCTGGTCGCCGGGCGCCACCTGCGCGGCGTCGCTGACCACCGAGCCGTCGGGGCGCCGGGCGATGGAGTAACCGCGGCCGAGCACCTTGAGGGGCGACAGCGCGTCGAGGGTGGCGGCGAGGCGGGCGACCTGGGCCCGGGCGGGCTCAACCGAGCGCGGGCCGGCCTTGTGCAGGCGCTCGCCGAGGCCGGAGAGGTCCGCGGAGCGGCGCGAGAGGGTGCGGGGCAGGGCGTCGTGCAGGCGCTGGGAGGTCTGCTCGAGGTCCTGGGCGCGGTCCTCGATGGGCGCGAGGGGATCCTGCAGGCAGCGGCGCGACGCGAGGGAGTCGAGGCGCATGCCCAGCGAGACGAGCTGCGTGCGCATGGCACGCCCGGCGAGGCGCGACAGCGCGTCGAGACGCTGGGAGCGCGAGTCGACGCAGACCTTCATGGCGCGCCCCAGGCGGACCTGGCGCTGGATCATCTGACGCTCGACGTCGCCGATGGCGGGGGCGACGGACTCGGCGGCGGCCGTCGGCGTCGAGGCCCTCCTGTCGGCGACCATGTCAGCGATGGAGGTGTCCGGCTCGTGGCCGATGCCGGTCACGACGGGCGTGCGGCACGCGACGATGGCGCGGGCCACGGACTCGTCGTTGAAGCACATGAGGTCCTCGAAGGAGCCGCCACCGCGCACGAGCAGGATGGCGTCGGCGCCGGAGGCGTCGGCCACGCGCAGGGCCCGGACGATGGTGGCGGGGGCGTCGGCGCCCTGGACGCTGGCGCCCACGACGTCGATGGCCACGAGCGGGTTCCTGCGGGCGAGCGTGCGCTTGACGTCCTCGATGACGCTGCCGGACAGCGACGTGACCACGCAGACGCGCGAGCAGAACGCGGGCACCGGGCGCTTGCGCGCGTCGTCGGTGAGGCCCTCGGCCTGCAGGCGGCGGGCGAGCTCGGCGACCTGCTGGCGCAGAAGGCCCTCCCCCACCGGCTCGACGCGGCTCGCGACGAAGGAGAGCTTGCCGGAGCCCTTGTAGACGTCGAACCTGCCCGTGAGCTGCACGGCGAGGCCGTTGCGCAGCTGGAAGCCGAGGTGCTGCGCGACGCCGCGCCAGACGATGACGCTCATGGCGGCATCCTCGTCCTTGACCTCGAAGTAGCAGTGCCCCGAGCGGGCGTTGGGCCCGCGGAAGCCCGAGACCTCGCCGTTGACGACGAGGGAGGGCCACTGGGCCACGTTGGCCTTGGCGAGGCAGACGGCGTCGGAGACGCTCAGCGGGGACTGTGCCTGCGTCATCAGTCGTCTGACCTCCCCCCGTAGCGAGAGACGAGGTAGAGCAGCTGGAGCAGCGACGAGAGGGCGGCGGCGACGTAGGTCAGGGCCGCGGCGACGAGCACCTGGCGCGCGCCCCTCTCGTCCACCTGGCAGCCGTTGTCGCGCAGGAAGGCCAGGCCGCGGCGCGAGGCGTCGATCTCGACCGGGAGCGCGACGACGTTGAACAGCACCGAGAAGGCGAACAGCGCGATGGCGAGCCTCACGAGGCCGGCCAGGTTGAGCAGCACGCCGCCGAGAAGGACGATGGTCCAGGAGCTCTGGGCCAGGTTGACCACGGGAACAAGCGCGCAGCGCAGGCGATAGAACGCGAAGCCGCGCGAGCGCTGGACCGCGTGGCCGGCCTCGTGGCAGGCCACGGCAACCGAGGCGACGGAGCCGCCGGAGAAGTTGTCGGCCGAGAGGTGCAGGCTGTTGTCGCGCGGGTCGTAGTGGTCCGTGAGCTCGCCTGGGGTCGAGCGCACGC
>CALCDK010000141.1 GCA_937900605.1 uncultured Olsenella sp. | reverse complement strand
GCTTCCTGGACGAGTGCGACCTCGTGGCCGAGACGCGCGCCTCCGACGTCGCGCGCGCACGGGGGCTCCTCGAGCGGCGCGGCCTGGCGTGCTCGCTCGTCTGCGGCGAGGCCGCGGCCGGAACCATCGCCTCCTTCGCGCGGCTGCTCGGCCCCGGCGCGCGCGTCGACGCCATCCGCAACGACTACTTCGGCGGCGACGTCAACGTGACCGGGCTCATCGTGTCGCAGGACCTGCTCGCCCAGCTGCCGCAGGACCTCTCGTCCACCGTCGTCGTGCTGCCCGAGGTGATGTTCAACTTCGACCACGTGACCCTCGACGGCGACACCCAGGACTCGATCCTGGCGCGCCTTCGCTCCCGCGGCGCCACGCCGGTCGTGAGCGAGCCCTCGCCCGGGCGCCTGCTCGACGCGCTCCTCTCGCTGGGGGACGCGCGGGCGGGGCGAATGGGCAGCGTGTGAGGAACGCCGCCGGCCGCCGGGTCGCGCGCCGGCGCATGCTAGACTCGACCCACCAACGGAATAGCGAGGAGAACACATGCCCAAGCCCGTAGTTGCCGTGGTCGGCCGTCCCAACGTCGGCAAGTCCACGCTCGTCAACCGCATCGCGGTCAGCCGCGAGGCCATCGTCCACGAGTCCCGGGGCGTCACCCGCGACCGCTCGTACCACGACGCGGACTGGAACGGCCGCGACTTCGTCCTGGTCGACACCGGCGGCATCGAGTCCGTCAAGTCCAAGGACGTCTTCGCTCCCCGCATCCGCGAGCAGGCGCTCATCGCCTGCGAGGAGGCCGACGTCATCGTCTTCGTGGTCGACGGCGCCACCGGCATCACCGACGAGGACGAGGAGGTCGCGCGCATCGTCAGGCGCGTCGACAAGCCCGTCTTCCTCGTGGTCAACAAGAAGGACAACCCTGCCAACGAGAACGACGGCCTCTGGGACTTCTACGCCCTGGGCGTCGGCGAGCCCCGCCCGCTCTCCGCGAGCCACGGCTACGGCACTGGCAACCTTCTCGACGACGTCGTGGCGGCCTTCCCCGAGCCCGAGGACGAGGAGCCCGAGGACGACATGCTCTCGCTGGCCATCGTCGGTCGCCCCAACGTCGGCAAGTCCAGCCTCGCCAACCGCCTCGCCAACAAGAAGCGCTCCATCGTCTCGGACGTCGCCGGCACCACGCGCGACGCCATCGACTCGGTCATCGAGTGGAAGGGCATGCCCATCCGCCTGGTCGACACCGCCGGCATGCGCAAGAAGTCCCTGGTCCACGAGGACATCGAGTACTACAGCCTGGTCCGTGGCCTGCAGGCCATCGACCGCGCCGACGTCTGCCTGCTCGTCGTCGACTCCACCGTCGGCGTGACCGAGCAGGACCAGAAGGTCGCCAACATGGCCATCGACCGCGGCTGCGGCCTCGTCCTGCTCCTCAACAAGTGGGACCTCATCGAGACCCAGCAGCAGCGCGACGAGGTGGTCGCCTCCATCGACAAGCGCCTTGCCTTCGCGCCGTGGGTCCCCACCGTCAACATCTCGGCCCTCACCGGCCGCGCCATCGACAAGGTCCTCGCCCTGGCCGTCCGCGCCGCCGAGGCCCGTGCCGCCCAGCTGCGCACCGCCGAGCTCAACGACCTCCTCGCCCAGATCCGCGAGGGCGGCCACACCCGCTCCGAGAAGGGTCGCCGCCTCAAGATCAAGTACGCCACCCAGACCGGCTCCAAGCCGCCCGTCATCTCGTTCTGGTGCAACGCGCCGGACCTCGTGGACGACAACTTCGAGCGCTTCGTCGAGAACCGCCTGCGCGAGCGCTTCGACCTGATCGGCACCCCGGTGAGGCTCAAGTTCCGCAAGAAGTCCGAGGGCGGCGACCGCTGATGGGCCCGCTGGTCGTGGCCACCGTGCTGCTGTGCGTCCTGTCGTACTTCGTCTGCGGCATCCCCTTCGGCCTGCTCGTGGGCAGCATCAAGGGCGACGTCGACGTGCGCGAGGTGGGCTCCGGCAACATCGGCACCACCAACGTCGCACGCTCGGTGGGCAAGGGCGCCGCCGCGCTCACGCTGCTGCTCGACGCCCTCAAGGGCCTCGTCTGCGTGCTTCTCGCCCGCGTCGTGCTCGGCTCGGTCGTCTTCGGCGGCGACTGGTCCGCCATCGCGTGGGGCCAGCCGGCCGACGCCGCGCTCGGCGCCGTGTTCGCGGCCTGTGTGTGCGGCCACATCCTCTCGCCGTACCTGCACTTCCACGGCGGCAAGGGCGTGGCCGTGGGCCTGGGCGCCGGCCTCGGCGTCTGCTGGCCCGCCACGAGCGCCGCGCTCGCGCTCTTCATCGTGCTCGCGGTCTCCACGCGCCGCGTCTCGCTGGGCTCCGTGGCGGCCGCGCTCGCCATCCCGGTGGGCTGCGTCGTCTGCGGCATGAGCCCGTGGGGCACGCTGCTCGTGGCGGCCGGCTGCGGCCTGGCCATCTGGGCCCACCGCGCCAACATCCGCAAGCTCGTCCGCGGGCAGGAGTCCGAGTTCCGCTTCCATGAGGACGAGGCTGCGGGCAAGGCCCCGGCCGAGGCTTCCGGCGAGGGCGAGGGGGCCGGCCGATGAGCGCCCGCGCCCGCCGCGTCGCCGTCGTCGGCTCCGGCTCGTGGGGCACGGCCGTGGCGGGCCTCGCCGCCGCCAACTGCCCCGAGGTCGTGATGTGGTGCCGCTCGGTCGAGGTCGCGCGCCGCGTCGCCGACGAGCACCGCAACCCGCGCCACCTCGTCGACTACCGGCTGCCCGAAAACGTCGCGGCCACCGGCTCGCTGGCCGAGGCGCTCGACGGCGCCGACGCCGTCGTCCTCGCGCTGCCCTCGGCGCACCTGAGGGCCACCTGCGCGCGGATGGCGGGGCTTCTCTCCGACGACGTGCCCGTCCTCGTGCTCACCAAGGGCGTCGAGGAGGGCACGGGCGACCTCATGCTCGACGTCTGCGCCCAGGAGCTCGGGCGCCCCGGGCGCATGGCGGTCCTGTCGGGCCCCAACCACGCCGAGGAGGTCTGCCTTGCCAAGGTGTCGGCCGCAGTCGTCGCCTCGTCCGACGAGGGCGTCGCGTCCACGTTCCGCGACGTCCTGTGCGGCCCGGCCTTCCGCGTCTACGTCACCTCCGACGTCCGCGGCGTGGAGGTCTGCGCCGCCACCAAGAACGTCGCCGTCGGCATGGGCGCCGGCGACAACACCCTCGCCGTGCTCATGACGCGCGGCCTCGCCGAGGTCTCGCGCATCGCCGCAGCCGTGGGCGCCGACCCGCTCACGCCCATGGGCCTCGCCGGCATGGGCGACCTCGTGGCCACCTGCACCTCCCCTCACTCGCGCAACCGCTCGTTCGGCGAGGCGCTCGTCGCGGGCGAGACGCTCGAGGGCTACGAGGCGGCGTCCGCGAAGGCGGTCGAGGTCGCGAAGGTCGAGGGCGCCCGCGCCGCGCGAAGCGTCCGCGAGCTCGCCGTGCGCGCCGGCGTCGACGCCCCGATCGCCCGCGCCGTGGACGACGTCCTGCACCACGGCGCGACCCTCCAGGAGGCCTCCGAGCGACTGCTCGGCCGCATACCCAGCCAGGAGTTCTACGGCATCCCCGACCCAACGCACAAGAAGGAGCCCAACGCATGCACGACGAGACCCTGATCGCCCCCTCCCTGCTCTCCGCCGACTTCTCCAGGATCGGCGAGGAGCTCGCCTCGGTCTCGACGGCCGACGTGCTCCACTACGACGTCATGGACGGGCACTTCGTGCCCAACCTCACCTTCGGGCCCGACGTGCTGCGCGCCGTCAAGGCCAGCTGCGAGCGCACCTGATGGTCTGCAACCCCGACGAGGTCGTCCCGGCCTACCTCGACGCCGGCGCCGACCTGCTGTCCTTCCACTGGGAGGCCACGGCCCACGCGCACCGCCTGGTCTCGCTGGTCCGCGACCGCGGCGCCAGGGCGTGCGTGGCGCTCAACCCCGCCACGCCCGTGAGCGTGCTCGACGCGATCATCGACGACCTCGACATGGTCCTGCTCATGACCGTCAACCCGGGCTTCGGCGGCCAGCGCTTCATCCCCTCGTCCGTCCGCAAGCTGCGCCAGCTGCGCCGCATGTGCGACGAGCACGGCGTCAGCCCGCTCGTCGAGGTCGACGGCGGCATCAGCGCCGCCAACGCCGCTGACGTGTGCGCCGCCGGCGCCAACGTCCTCGTCGCCGGCAGTGCCGTCTTCGGCGCGCCCGACCGCGCCGCCGCCATCGCGCAGATCCGCGAGGCCGGCCTGGCTGGCACCACGAAGAGGGCGTAGGCCGCATGGCTGCCCGCACGTACCTCGACTACGCCGCCTCGGCGCCCCTGCGCGACGAGGCCCGCGAGGCCATGGGGCGCTACGAGCGCTCCGGCTTCGCCGGCGCCAACCCCAACTCGCTGCACTCGATGGGCCGCGAGGCCGCGCGCGCCCTCGACGGCGCCCGGCGCGACCTCGTCGCCTGCCTTGGCGGCGGGCTGCGCCCCTCCGACGTCGTCTGGACCTCCGGCGGCACCGAGGCCAACAACCTCGCCGTGCTCGGGATGTCCGCCGGCGCCCGCGCCCGCGACGCGCGCCGCCGCACGGTGGTCCTGTCGGCCATCGAGCACGACTCCGTCCTCGACCTCGCGCCCGCCCTGCGCGAGCGCGGCTTCGAGGTGCGGCTCGCGCCCTGCGACGCCGGCGGCACCGTGACCCCGGAGCTGCTCGCCGGCGTCGTAGACGACACGTGCGCCCTCGTCAGCGTCATGAGCGCCAACAACGAGACGGGCGTCGTCCAGCCCGTGGAGGCCCTCGCGTCCGTGGCCCACGGCTGCGGCGCTCTCTTCCACACCGACGCCGGCGGCCCCGTCGGCGTCGGCGCCCTCGCGCTGCGCCCGCGCACGCCGCTCAGGCCGCAGTCCTTCGGCGGCGGCCAGGAGCAGGGCCGCCGCGCCGGCACGCAGGACGTCCGCGGCGCCCTCGGGTTCGCGGCCGCGGCCCGCGCCTGCCACGACGGGCTCGGTGCCACCCGCGCGCTCGTCGCGTCGCGCGCCCAGGCGCTCTACGACGCCCTGTGCGCTCCGGGCACCGGCATCGTCCCCACCGCGGGCACGACCGTCGGCCCCGACCGGCTGCCGGGCATCGTGAGCGTGATGACCCAGCGCCTCGACTCCGAGACCCTCGTGCTCTCCCTCGACCAGGCGGGCTTCGAGGTCTCGGCGGGCTCGGCCTGCTCGTCCGGCTCGCTGGACCCCAGCCACGTCCTCACCGCGATGGGCATCCCGTCGCGCCTTGCCTACGGGTCGCTGCGCGTCTCCTTCGACGAGCGCGCCGACCCCGCGGACCTCGAGCGCCTGGCACAGGCGCTTCTCGGCATCGTATCCTCCCACCCCGTACGCCGCGGCTAGCCCGCGACAGAGCAAGGAGCACCCCATGAGCGAAGCTTCCGCCCTCCTCGACCTCCAGGACCTCGACCTCAGGCTCCTGCGCTGCGCCTCCCAGCTCTCCAAGCTGCCGCAGCAGGAGCGCATCCGCACCATCGACCTCGCCCGCCGCAAGGTGACCAGCGAGCTGACCGGCATCGTCGGCAAGCGCAAGGACGCCGAGCTCGAGATCGAGGAGACCCGTGCCGACCTCGACTACTACCGCTACAAGGTCTCCGACGTCCAGGCCGACGCGGAGTCCGGCGAGAGGGACCACCGCCAGCTGCGCGACCTCGAGGAGCAGCTCACGTCCCTGGCCAAGCGCATCGAGAAGTGCGAGTTCCAGCTGGGCCCGCAGCAGGAGCAGCTCGACCGCCTGTCCCTGGCCGAGCGCAACGCCCGCGCCACCGTGGAGCGCCTCGACGCCGAGCGCGCCGCCGCCGAGGCCTCCCTCGCCGAGGACTCCCGCGCCCTGCGCGCCGAGATCGTCGAGCTGTCCGGCCGCCGCGATTCCGTGGCCTCCCAGCTGGGCGCCGAGACCCTCGCCACCTACGAGGCCGCCCGCAAGCGCTTCGGCGGCCTGGCCGTCGAGCGCCTCGAGGGCAACGTCCCGAGCACCTGCCGCGTCAAGCTGCAGCCCAGCCAGTTCCACGACCTCGCCCACGGCGACGAGGTCACGACCTGCCCGTACTGCCACCGCATGCTCGTGACCACCGGGACGGTCGATTGCCAGTGAGCGCCCCGCACGTCCTTCTCGCCGTCTGCGGGGGCATAGCCGCATACAAGGCCTGCGAGGTCCTGCGCGCCCTCCAGAGGGCGGGCTGCGAGGTCCGCGTCACCATGACGCGCGAGGCCGAGCGCTTCGTCGGGCCGGTCACGTTCGAGGCCCTGAGTGGCTCTCCCGTGGCCGACGACCTGTTCGGGCGAGAGGGGAGCCCCATCGCCCACATCGAGCTGTCCGCCTGGGCCGACGTGGCCGTGGTGGTGCCGGCGACTGCCAACGCGATCGCCAAGCTGGCCTGCGGCATCGCCGACGACTGCCTCACCACGACGCTGCTGGCCTGCGACTGCCCCGTGGTGGTCGCGCCGGGCATGAACGTGCGCATGTGGCGTGCCACGTCCACCCAGGCCAACGTTGCTATGCTGCGCGGGCGCGGCGTCACGCTGGTGGGGCCCGTGGGCGGGCGGCTGGCCTGCGGCGAGGTGGGCGAGGGCAAGCTCGCCGACGTCGACGAGGTCCGCGACGCCGTGCTCGACGCGCTCGACCAGGCCCTCGGCCGGCGCGACCTCGCGGGCGTGCGGCTCGTGGTCAACGCCGGGCCCACCTACGAGGACGTCGACCCGGTGCGCTATGTCGCCAACCGCTCCACCGGCAAGATGGGCTACGCCATCGCGGCCGCGGCACGTCGCCGCGGCGCCGAGGTGACCCTCGTGAGCGGCCCAACGAGCCTCGCCACGCCTCGAGGCGTGCGCCGCGTCGACGTGCGCAGCGCGGCCCAGATGATGGCCGCGACCTGCGACGCGTTCGAGGGCGCCGACGCCGTCGTGTGCTCGGCGGCCGTCGCCGACTACACTCCGGCGCGCCCCGCCGACCACAAGCTCAAGAAGTCCCGCGAGCGCCTCGACGCCATCGAGCTCGTCGAGACGGGCGACGTGCTCGCCGCGCTCGGCGCCCGCAAGGGCCGCCGTGTCGTCGTGGGCTTCGCCGCCGAGACGGACGACCTTCTCGACAACGCCCGCGCCAAGCTCGAGCGCAAGGGCTGCGACCTCGTCGTGGCCAACGACGTCTCGCGCGCCGACTCGACGTTCGGCTCCGACACGAGCCGCGTGGCCCTCGTGGGCCCCGACGGCGTCGAGCAGCACGACACACTGCCCCTGGCCGACGTCGCCGACCTCGTCTGCGACCACGTCAGGGGCCTTCTCGCCGAAAGGGGCGCATGATGCCCGCACACTTCCTCGGCTGCCACCTCTCCACCTCGGGGGGCTATGCCGCCATGGGCCGCGACGCCCTGTCCGTCGGGGCCACGACCTTCGCGTTCTTCACGCGCAACCCTCAGGGCGGAGCCGCCAAGGCCATAGATCCCGCCGACGCGGCGGCCCTGTGCGACCTTTTGGAGCGCGAATCTTTCGGAAAGCTGGTCGCACATGCGCCCTACACCCTCAACCCTTGCTCCAATA
>CALCDK010000140.1 GCA_937900605.1 uncultured Olsenella sp. | reverse complement strand
TTGTCGACCCGCTCGCGATTGCCGCGGTCTCGCTGCCCGCAAGCATGCTCGTCTCTGTTGCGTTCTGGCGCATAATCGAGGTTCCCAGCATGAACCTGTCGCGCTCGCTGGCATCGTCAGGGCCTAGGGACGCCGTTCGATAACGCGTCGTACTTGGCTTCGTTTGGAGAGAGCTGGTCATGAATAGCCCCAAGCCCGTCCACCGCGTTCTCTTTGTCTGCCATGGCAACATCTGCCGCTCGACCATGGCCCAGTCGGTCATGGCGCACCTCGCGCGCGAGGCCGGGGCGCAGGACCTGCTGCTCGTGGATTCCGCCGCGACCTCCGGCGAGGAGGTCGGCAACCCCGTCCACCCGGGGACCGTCGCCGCGCTGTGCCGTCACGGCATCGACGTCGTGACGCACCGCGCCCGCCGGATGTCCCGCGCCGAGTACGCCGACTGGGACCGCATCGTCTACATGGACGCCGAGAACCGCCGCGGCCTCATGCGGATCCTCGGCGCCGACCCGCAGGGGCGCCTGAGCCGCCTGCTCGACTGGTCCGGCGCCTGCCGCGACGTCGCGGACCCGTGGTACACCGGGGACTTCGAGGCGACGTTCTCCGACGTCATGGAGGGCTGCCAGGCGCTTCTCGACGACCTTCTCGGCTGGTAGCGCGCCACGCGCGGCGCCGGCCCTGGGGCGGCGCACATGGGGACGGGGCGGGACGCCTTGGGTGACGTCCCGCCCCGTCGTCGGGCTGGTGTGCATGTGACGGCGCGTCAGCGGCCGCCATCCGGCGCTAGCCGCGCGAGAGGGCCCTCGCCTCGGGGCGGATGCGCTCGATGGCGCGGGCGTGGCCCGGGCACGCGCCCAGGCGCTCGTACTCGCCCGCGAACAGGTCGCACATCGCGAGCTCCACGGGGACGACCTGCCGGCTCATGAGCTTGGCGTCGAGCTGCAGGACGCACGCGACGAACGCGCGGTAGCACTGCGGGTCGCAGTCGCTCACGAGGATCGAGCGAGCCAGCGCCGCCCGGCGGCCGAAGCCGAGGGCGTAGGCGACCACCACGGGGACGAGCACGGCGAGAAGGACGAGCAGCTGCACGGGCACGGACCAGCGCGCCACGATGGCGACGACGGTCACGACGGCGGCGAGGGCCACCACGAGCAGGCATGCGTTGCGGCGCGCCCGCCGGAACTCGCGCACGTAGGACTCGGCCGCGCGCTGGGCGTCGACGCCGTGGTACGGCCCGGGCGCCATGGGCGTGCCGAACACGCCGGCCGCGGCGCCGTCGGGGCGCACGGCGGCCCCGTCCC
>CALCDK010000139.1 GCA_937900605.1 uncultured Olsenella sp. | reverse complement strand
CACACGCTGTGGGTGAGCGCCCCCGACGCGCTGCTGGCCCTGGGCGGCGACGCGTGCCGCAAGGGCGTCGTGCGCCTGCTCGCGCGCGGCCGCGTCGCGTCCGGCGACGTCAAGCGCCTCGTGCGCGAGGTCATGCCCGTCGACTCCGCCGAGGAGGCCCTCGTCGGGGCGTCCTCGCTGTGCCCGGCGCGCCTCTTCGACGTGGGCGTCGCGGCCTACCTGCTGGACTCCGAGCGCTCGTCGCTCGAGGTCGGCGACCTGGCCGAGGAGCTCCTCGACGCCGACGTCGAGGCCACGGGCGACGCCTGCGCCGCCGCGGTGCGCGCCGCCCAGGCCCGCCTGCTCGTCTCGCCACTGCGCGCGCACATGGAGGACGAGGGCGCCGCAAGCCTGTTCGACAACGTCGAGATGCCGCTGCTGCCCGTGCTGCTCCAGATGGAGCGCTGGGGCCTCGCCGTCGACGTCGACGTGCTGCGCGCCCAGTCCGCCGAGCTCGGCGAGGAGGTCGAGCGCATGGCGCGCTCGATCCGCGACGAGGCCGGCGAGGACTTCAACATCGACTCCCCCCAGCAGCTCTCGCACGTCCTGTTCGACGTGCTGGGGCTGCCCACCAAGGGCCTCAAGCGCACCAAGCGCGGCTTCTACTCCACCAACGCCAAGGTGCTCGCCGACCTCGCCCGCGACCACAAGGTGGTCGCCGACGTGCTGGACTACCGCGAGCGCACCAAGATCCGCTCGACCTACCTCGACGCGCTGCCCGCCATGGTGCGCGCCGACGGGCGCATCCACACCACGCTCAACCAGACCGTCACCGCCACGGGGCGCCTCTCGAGCTCGGACCCCAACCTGCAGAACATCCCGACGCGCTCGGAGCTGGGCCACCGCGTGCGCCAGGCCTTCCGTGCGCCCGAGGGCAGCGTCTTTCTCGCCTGCGACTACTCGCAGATCGAGCTGAGGCTGCTGGCGCACCTCTCGGGCGACGAGCACCTCGTCGCGGCCTTCTGCGACGGCGCCGACTTCCACGCCGCCACCGCGGCGCGCGTCTTCGGGGTCCCCGTCGAGCAGGTCACCCCCGCGCTGCGCAGCCGCGCCAAGGCGGTCAACTTCGGCATCGTCTACGGCCAGCAGGCCTTCGGCCTGGCCAGCACCCTCAAGATCCCCCGCTCCGAGGCACAGGCCATGATCGACCGCTACTTCGAGGCCTACCCCGGCGTGCGCGCCTACCTCGACGAGTCGGTGCGCCTGGCCCACGAGCGCGGCTACGCCGAGACGCTCTACGGCCGCCGCCGCCACATCCGCGAGTTCCAGCAGTCCAACCGCCAGCTCGTGGCGTTCGGCGAGCGCACCGCGATGAACCACCCCATGCAGGGCACTGCGGCCGACATCATCAAGATCGCCATGGTCCGCGTCCAGCGCAGGCTCGACGAGGAGGGCCTGCGCTCCAAGCTCGTGCTCCAGATCCACGACGAGCTGGACCTCGAGGTCCCCGTCGACGAGCTCGAGCGCACGAGCGCCCTGGTCCGCGAGGAGATGGAGGGCGTCGCTCGCCTGCGCGTCCCGCTCATCGCCGACGTCTCGTACGGCCCCAGCTGGGCGGAGGCCAAGTGACGGCCCCACAGGCGGGCGCCATGCGTGTCACGGTGTTCACCGACGGCTCCTCCCGCGGCAACCCCGGCCCGGGGGGCTACGGAGCCGTGCTGCGCTACGTCGACCCCCAGGGCGCCGCGCACGAGCGAGAGCTCTCCGCGGGCTACGAGCGCACCACCAACAACCGCATGGAGCTCATGGCAGCCATCGCGGCGCTCGAGGCGCTGCGGCGCCCCTGCGTCGTGGACCTTCACACCGACTCCCAGTACGTCTGTAACGCCTTCAACAAGCACTGGATCGAGGGCTGGGAGAAGCGGGGCTGGAAGACGTCCAACAGGCAGCCGGTCAAGAACGAGGACCTCTGGAGGCGCCTCATCGCGGCCTGCGGGCGCCACAGCGTGACCTGGCACTGGGTCAAGGGCCACGCCGGCCACGCCGAGAACGAGCGCTGCGACCAGCTGGCCACCAGCGCCGCCGACAACTACGCGTTCCACCAGGACGCGGGCTTCGAGGGCTGAGGCCCCGGCCGCCGGGACGCCGAGAGGGACGAGGAGGGGCCATGCCCGCACTCATCACGCACCACATCTTCGGCGAGGACGCCGCGGCGCTGCTGCCCGCCGGCGCCGTCGTCGGCTCCGAGGAGCTGCTGGCCTTCCTGCTGGGCAACCAGGGGCCCGACCCGCTCTTCTCGCGGTTCACCTGCGGCCCCCGCACGTCGCGCGCCTGCTGGCTGCTCGCCCACCGGATGCAGTCCGGCAGGGTCGTCGAGGCCTTCTCGGCGATGCGCGAGGGCGTGGGCAGGCTGCCACGCGCCGACGCGCGGATCGGGCGCGCCTTCGCGCTGGGCGTCATGGGCCACTACGCCCTCGACCGCGTCGCGCACCCCTTCGTCATCGCGCAGCAGCGCGCGCTCGTAGCCGCGGACCCCTCGCTCGCGTCGAGCCCGCAGGAGCTCCACGCCACCATCGAGAGCGACCTGGACGAGTGGACCCTGTGGGAGAGGCGCCGCGCGACGGTGCTCGAGCGCCCCACGCAGACCCACCTCATGCGCACGCCGCGCGTGTGCCGCGTCGCGGGCGCACTGCTCTCGCAGGTGGCCGCCAGCACGTTCCAGCTCGAGGTCGGGGCATGCGAGTACGGGCGCGCCGTCGCCGACTACGAGGCGATATACCGCGTCATCGAGCCGGCCGGCAGCCCCCGCAGCCTTCTCGTCGCGGGCCTCGAGCGCGCCGTACGCGGCCGCTCGCTGGCCCAGGCGTCGGCGCACTACGCGCGGCGCACGTCGGAGTGCCCCGCCGCGAACCTGGCGCGCCGGGCCTGGGCCGACCCCGGAGACGGCCGGGTGAGTCACGAGAGCTTTGCCGATGTCTACGAGCACGGCCTGGCGGACTTCCCCGCCCTGGCCGCGGCGCTCGGCGACGGCGACGCGAAGCGACTCGCGGCCCTCGTCGACGGGCTCGACTACGAGGGGCGCCGCGCCTAGCGCAGGTAGCGGCCGCGCAGCTCGCAGAGGTCGGACTCGTCGACGCCCAGGGCCTCGCGGACGTAGCCCACGACGCCGCCGAACTCGGCCGTGACCCCGGCGACGGCGGCGCGGATGAAGCGGATGTTGGACGCGGTGCGCTCGTCGGACGGGACGTCGGTGTAGACGTTGGTGGCCAGGTAGTCCTCCTCGATGGCCTCCATGGGCACCCCGAGGACGGACAGGACGAGCATCGTGGCCATGCCGCAGCGGTCGCGACCCACGTGGCAGTGCCACAGGACGCTGCCCTCGGTGGTCTCGAGCACCGTGCGCATGAGGCCGCGGTAGGCCTTCACGCCCGACTCCCCCAGCAGGATGTGCGGGTAGATCTGCTCCATGAAGCCGGCGGGGTCGACCTCGTCGACGCGGGCGGCCTCGAGGCGGGCGCGCGTCTCGGCGTCCTGCGAGATGCCGTCGACGGTGCCGCGCAGCACGTCGGCGTGCAGGTAGGACACGCCCAGCAGGCGGTCGACGGGGTCGGGGTACTCCGACATCTCGGCCTCGCCGCGCAGGTCGACAACCGCGCGCAGGTGGTACTGCTCGATGAGGCGCCTGAGGTCCTCCTGGGTTGCGAAGTACAGGTTGCCGGACCTGAGCAGCAGGCCGGGCCTCACCTCGCGTCCGTCGGCGGTGCGCAGGCCGCCCAGGTCGCGCGTGTTGGGCAGTCCCTCGAAGTCGATGCGGCCGTGCTCGTTCCTGGTGTCGTACGGGTTCATCCGGGTCTCCTCGCGTCTCTCGTCACATGTCGGCATCCAGTCTAGCGTTAGCGGGGCGCCCGGGGTAAGGCGCGTGTCAGCCCCCGGGGGCGCGTGCCTGGCGCGGCGCGCCCCCGGGGTGCACAATGGGGTCGGACCCCGACCGAGGAGGAGACATGGCACACGAGAAGTCGCAGGTCACGGCATTCGTCAACGCGACGCTGCTCGACGGCACCAGGGACATGGAGCCCCGGGCCCACCAGACCGTCGTCGTGGAGGGCGAGAGGATCGCGCAGGTCCGCGACGCGTCGGCGGCCCGGGTGCCCGGCGGCGCACGCGTCGTCGACCTGGCCGGGGCGTGGCTGATGCCGGGCCTCGTCAACATGCACGTCCACCTCTGCGGGTCGGGGCGGCCCGTCTCGGCGGGCGACGCGGGCGCGCTCATGCGGCGCCTCGACAACCCCGTGGGGCGGCCCATCGTGAGGCGCGTGCTCCTCGGGAGCGCGCAGCAGCAGCTCGCGAGCGGCGTGACCACACTGCGCGGCGCGGGCGACCCGCTGCTGGCCGACATCGCGGTGCGCGACCGCATCGAGTCCGGCCGCGCCCTGGGCCCCAGGGTCGTCGCCCCCGGCACGGGCGTCACAGTGCCCGGCGGCCACGGGGCGGGGCTGTTCGCGCAGGTCGCCAGCTCCCCGGAGGAGGCCAGCGCCCAGGTGCGCGAGCTCTACGCCCAGCGCGCCGACGTCATCAAGCTCTTCGTGACCGGCGGCGTGTTCGACGCAACCGTGGCCGGCGAGCCGGGCGTGCTGCGCATGTCGCCCGAGGTCGCGCGTGCCGCGTGCGACATGGCCCACCGCCTGGGCCTGCCCGTCATGGCCCACGTCGAGAGCACCGAGGGCGTCCGCGTGGCGCTCGAGGCCGGCGTCGACACCATAGAGCACGGCGCGCCCATGACCGAGCAGGTCCTGGCCCTGTACCGCGGCGCGGCGGGCACGCAGCTGCCCGGCAGGCTCCCCTCCCTCACCTGCACCGTCTCGCCGGCGCTGCCCTTCGCGCTCATCGACCCCGAGAAGACCGGCTCCACGCCCGTCCAGAAGGAGAACGGCGACATCGTCTGCTCCGGCATCGTCCGCGGGGCGCGCGAGGCCCTGGAGGCCGGCATCCCCGTGGGCCTGGGCACCGACTCGAGCTGCCCGTACGTGACGCAGTACGACATGTGGCGCGAGGTCGCGTACTTCGCCAAGTACGTGGGCGTCTCCAACGCCTTCGCGCTGCACACCGCGACGCAGGTCAACGCGGGGCTGCTGGGACTGGGCGACGTCACCGGAACCGTCGAGGAGGGCAAGGACGCGGACCTTCTCGCCGTGGCGTCCGACCCGCTCGAGGACCTGCGCGCGCTCTCGCGGCCGCTGCACGTCATGGCCCGCGGCCGCATGGCCGACCGCCTGCGCGTCAGGCACATGGCATCGCTCGACGAGGAGCTCGACCGCATCATGGCGCTCGACGCCTCCGCACTGCCCCTCGCCTAGCTGCGCGCGGGAGCGCCCCGACGGGAACGGCCCGGCCCCAGGACCTGCGTCCGGGGCCGGGCCGTCGTCGTTCTCGCCGGTGCGCGCGTGGCGGTGGCGTCGCGTGGCGTGCGTCGCATGGCGGGCGTCGCCACGAGAGGGGCGTCGGGTGCCGGGCCCGTCACCGCGCCGCGGGGACCTCGCCGGTCGAGAGGACCTGCTCGAGCGCGTCCTCGTCCAGCACGGGGACGCCGAGCTCCCGGGCGCGCTCGAGCTTGGAGCCGGCAGCGGCGCCCGCGACCACGTAGCTCGTGCGCTTGGAGACCGAGCCGGTCACCTTGGCGCCCATGGCCTTGAGCGCGGCGGAGGCGTCGGAGCGGGTGTGGCGCTCGAGGGTGCCCGTGAGCACGAAGGTGAGCCCGGCGAGGGTCTGCGGGACCTCCTCGGCGGGCGCGAGCTCCTCGAGGACGACGCCGGCCGCGCGCAGGCGCTCGACAACGGCAACGTTCTCGGGGACCGAGAAGAACGAGCGGACGCTCGCGGCGATCTTGGGGCCGATGCCGTCGATCGAGGCGATCTGCCCCTCGTCCGCGCAGGCCAGGGCCTGCATGGAGCCGAAGTGGGCCGCGAGCGCGGCGGCCACGTTGGCGCCCACGTGGCGGATGCCGAGGCCGAACAGCACGCGGGAGAGGCCGCGCGAGCGCGACTCGACGACCTGGGCCATCACCTTGCGCGCGACGGTCCTGCCGACCACGACGTCCTCGCCGCCGACCGTCTGGCGGCCGGTGCACAGCTCCGCGAGGGAGTCCTCGTCGAGGCGGTCGTAGAAGTCCGCGACGTCGCGCAGCAGGCCCTGGTCGACCATGCGGGCCACGAGCTCGTCGCCCAGGCCGTCGATGTCCATGGCGTTGCGGCTGCCCCAGTGGATGAGGCGCTCGCAGGCCTGGGCGGGGCAGTCGAGAGAGACGCAGCGATAGGCGACCTCGCCCTCCTCGCGCAGCACGGGGCTCCCGCAGCTGGGGCACGCCTCGGGCATCGAGAACTCCTCGGCGCCCTCGGGGCGCAGCTCGGCGACGGGCCCGACGACCTCGGGTATCACGTCGCCGGCCTTGTGGACCACGATGGTGTCGCCGACGCGCACGTCCTTGCGGCGCACCTCGTCGAGGTTGTGCAGGGTGGCGCGGGCGATCGTGGAGCCCGCGACGACCACGGGATCGAACTCCGCGACGGGCGTGAGGACGCCCGTGCGACCCACCTGGACGCGGATCTGGCGCAGGACGGTGCGCCGCTCCTCGGGCGGGAACTTGAACGCGATGGCCCAGCGCGGCGCGCGGGCGGTGAAGCCGAGCGCCTCCTGGGACGCGAAGGAGTCGACCTTCACGACCACGCCGTCGATGTCGTAGTCGAGGTCCTCTCGCCGCTCGAGGGCGCGTTCGCAGAAGTCGTGCACCTCATGGGCGCTCGTGCAGCGGCAGGCGTGGGGGTTCACGTTGAAGCCGCAGTCGGAGAGCCAGCGCAGGAAGTCCCACTGCGTGTGGACGTCCAGGGGCGCCTCGTCGGCGACGGAGTAGATGAAGGTCTCGAGGTCGCGGTGGGCGGTGACCTTGGGGTCCTTCTGCCTCAGGCTGCCGGCGGCGGCGTTCCTGGGGTTGGCGAAGGGCGCGCGACCGGCCGCGTCAGCATCCTCGTTGAGGCGCACGAAGCTGTGCTTGGGCATGTAGACCTCGCCGCGGACCTCGACGCCGAGCCCCAGGCCCGCGTCCCGCACGCGCGCGAGGCCCTCGCGGGCGAGGGCGTGCGGGACGTCCGAGATGGTCAGGACGTTGGCGGTGACGTTCTCGCCGGTGGAGCCGTCGCCGCGGGTGGCGGCGCGCACGAACTGGCCGTCGCGGTACGTGAGCGCCACGCCGAGGCCGTCGATCTTGAGCTCGCAGGTGTAGGCGACGGGGTTCTCCGGCGTGGCGCCGAGGGCCTCGTCGGTGCGCGCGAGCCACTCGTCGAGCTCGGCGAGGTCCATGGCATCGTCGATCGAGTACATGCGCGCGGCGTGGCGGACGGGCTCGAACTGGTCCGAGACGTAGCCGCCGACGCGCTGCGTGTAGGAGTCGGGGCCCACGAGCTCCGGGTGCCGCGCCTCGATCGCCTGCAGCTCCTGGACGAGGCGGTCGAACTCGGCGTCGGTCACGTCGGGGTCGTCGAGCGCGTAGTAGCGGTAGGCGTGGGACTTGATGAGGCGGTTCAGCTCGGCCGCACGAGCGCGGGCGTCGGTGTGCTCGGTCATGGAGGGTCTCTCCCCTTTCAGAAGTCGGCCTCCCATCGTAGCGCAGCCGCGCCCCGGGCCGCCAGGCGGCCGGGGGCGCGGGACGTGGGGCCACGACATGCGCACGGGCGCGGGGCGGCGAGAGGCGCGCGGACACGCTGGGGCGCACGGGCGGCGCGGGATGCGGCCGCATCACAGCGCGCGACGGGCCGGCACGCTGCCGGCCCGGGGAGGCTAGACCTCGTACTCGCCCTCCTCGGCGAGCTGGTCGGCGGGCGCGGGCGCGGGCGCGGCGAGGCTGCCGGCGGCCTCCTTGGCCGCGCGGGCCTCCTCGAACTTGGCCTTCATGGTGGGGTTCTTGCGCGTCAGCTTGCGGATGGTGAGCGCGTCGGCCTTGTCGTTGGCGAGCCTGAGCTGGCGCTCGGACGCCAGGAGGTTGTCCTTGACCTTGATGAGGTGGTCGATGGTCTTGTCGATCTCGTCGACCGCGGTGCCGAACTTCTTGCTCGCGATCTCGTAGTTGCGCCCAAACTTGCCCTTGAAGTCCTCGAGGGCGTCCTCGAAGCCGGTGATGTCGAGGTTCTGCTGGCGCACCTCGCTAAGCTCGCGGCGCGCCTCCACGGCGTTGAGGCCGGCGTTGCGCAGCAGCGAGATGAGCGGGACGAAGAACTGCGGGCGGATGACGAACATCTTGGGATAGGCCCACGAGACGTCCACGATGCCGCTGTTGTACAGCTCGCTGTCGGGCTCGAGGGTCGAGACGAGCACCGCGTACTCGCAGCCCTTGTCGCGGCGGTCCTTGTCGAGCTTGCGGAAGTGGTCCTCGTTGCGCTTGCGGTGGGTGGAGGCGTCATCCTCGTTCTTCATGTCGAACATGATCGAGACGACCTCGACGCCGGACGGGTCGAGCTCGCGGAAGACGTAGTCGCCCTTGGTGCCGTCGACCACGTCGTTGTCCTTGTGGAACTCGGCGGTGGGGAACGCCATCATGCGCACGCGGTTGAACTCGGACTCGCAGTGCTGCTCGAGGGTCTCGCCGATGAGCTTGACGGACAGGCGCGAGCGCTGGCTCCGCAGGCGCTCGATCTCGTCCTCCTTGTCGCGGATGAGCTGGTCCTTGTAGGAGGCCTGCTCGAGCAGCTTCTGGTTGAGGGAGGCCTCGACCTGCTGGCCCTCGAGCCTGGCCGCCCTCACCTGGCCCCTGAGCTCGGCGATGGCGCGCTCCTGCTCGCTGGTGGCCTTCGAGACGGCCAGCGCGCACTCGCTGCGGTGGCGCTGCTCCTCGGCGCGGGCCTGGTCCTGGAGCTTGGCGACGGAGCCGGAGAGCTCGGCGATCCTGGCGTCGCGCTCGCGCAGCTCCTCGTGGGCGCGGTCGCGCTCCTCCGCGCGGGCCGCCTGGGCGAGCGCCTCGGCCGTGTCCTGCTGCTGCTCGAGCTGGGCCCTGAGGGCCGCGACCTGGGCCTGGGCCTGCGCGAGCCTCTCGGCGGCCTCCTGCTGGGCCTCGCCGCGGGCGATGCGCAGGGCGTCCTGGCCGCGCTCGACCTCGGAGCTGAGCTCGGCGATCCTGGCGTCGCGCTCGGCGGCGTCGCGCTGGGCGTCCTGCCTGGCCCTGGCGAGCTCGTCGCGCAGCTGCGCGAGCTGGCGGTCCGACTCGGCGTGCATGCGCTCGCGCTCGCCGGCCACCGCAGCCTCGACGCGCGCGCCGTGGGCCTCCTCGAGCTGGCGGGCGCGCTCCTCGAGCTCCTTGCGGAACTCCGCGTCGCGGACCTGGCCGACGATGCTCGCGTAGTCCGACCCGTCAAGGGAGAAGGCCTGGCCGCAGTTGGGGCACCTGATCTCTGACATGTTTCCTCCTCGATGGCTGCCTGCCCCACAAGCGTAGCGGTCCTTGCGGACGACAATGCCCGGGAGGCGAGAGGGGCGCGCCACCCGGGCACGCGCACGCGGCACGCAAGGGCCCCTCCCCCATGGCGGGAGAGGGGCCGAGGGCCGATGCGCCGATGCCGTGCCGCAGGCTACCTGCCGCCGAGCGCGTCGGGGTCCTCGCCCTGGCCGTGCATCTGGTAGTACCAGCGGATGATGTCCTCGAGCGAGGGCGTCTGGCCGGCGCCGTCCCCCTGGCCCTGCTGGTCCTGCTGGAGCTGCTCGTCGGAGCCCAGGGTGACGTCCACCACCTTGGTCTCGGAGCCGCGCACGACGGTCACCTGGACCGTCTCGCCGATCTGGTGCGAGCGGATGGCGAGGATCGCGCCGTCGGCCGAGGGGACGTCGGTGTCGCCGATCGCGACGATGACGTCGCCCTTCTTGATGCCGGCCTGGTCGGCGGGGCCGCCGGCCGTGACGTCGGCGACGTAGGCGCCCTGGTTGACGCTCAGGTGGTTGGCCTCGGCGTTCCTGGCGTTGACGGTCTGCATGGCAAGGCCGATGTAGGCGTGGGTCACGGGCTGGCCGGAGACGATCTTGTTCGCGATGTCGACCGCGTAGTTGCCCGGGATGGCGAAGCCGATGCCCGCAAAGCTCTGCGTGTCGGAGGAGTACAGCGTGCAGATGCCCACGAGGCGGCCCTGCTGGTCGACGAGGGCGCCGCCAGAGTTGCCGGGGTTGATGGCGGCGTCGACCTGGATGAGGTTGGCGTAGAGCGTGTTGCCCTGGGAGTTCTCCATGAGGGTGTTGCGATACAGCGCGCTCACGATGCCCTGCGAGACGGAGTTCTCGAGGCCGAAGGGGCTGCCGACGGACATGACCCAGTCGCCCACCTTGAGCTGGGAGGAGTCGCCCACCTCGATGGGCGTGACCTTCTCGCCGCCGAGGTCGGCGCGGACGACGGCCAGGTCGCTGGAGGGGTCGGCGCCCACGAGGGTGGCCTCGTGGCTCTTGCCGGCGATGGTGACGGTGATGGACTCGGCGCCGTCGATGACGTGGTTGTTGGTGATGATGTTGCCGTCGGCGTCCATGACGACGCCAGAGCCCATGCCCTCGCCGTCGGGGTAGGCGCAGTAGACCGCGACCACGGAGGGCAGCGCCTTGGCCGCCACGGCGTTGGCCGTGCTGGGGTCGTCGGAGCTCGGGTCGATGGTGACCTGCTGGGCGGAGCCAGGCAGCGACGGGACCGAGGACGGTCCGAAGGCGCCGAACGCCCAGAGGGCGCCCGTCAGCAGCGACGCGCCCAGGACGCCGCCGAGCACGCCGAGAAGCACCGTGCGGACGCCGTGGCGCCCCTCGCCGTCGGGACGCCCGTGACGGGGGCCGGGCTCCGGGGCGGTCCCGGCGGCATGCACGGCGGGAGCCCCGGGGACGGGCGGCACGGTCGCGCCCGCACCGGGGACGGGCGGCACGGTCGCGCCCGCACCGGGACGCTCGGGAGCGGCGGGGCCTGCGGAGGGGCCGGGTGCGGCGGAGCCGTCCGTGGCGGGCGGCTGCGGGGAGCCCTCGGGACGCGCGGCGACGGGGGCGGTGGGATCGACGGGAAGCCCAGGTCCGGCCTGGGGGCCCTGCGACTGAGGACCATTGGGGAGCTCGCTCATTGTTCCTCCTTCTGGGGACGCGGGAGCGTCCGGGTCGTTCACACGGTTGTTGTACCCCGGTGCGGGGCGTCATGGGGCGTCCGCACAGAGCTGACACGTGCGGCGCACGACCCTTTCCGCTTCCTGAAAGCATGTGCGACACATGACATGGTATCCACGCGCGGCAGGAGGCCGCACATGGCGGGGAGGACGTCCGCGTCGGTACGCGCGTGGCCGCAGACCGGCCTAGAGGCGGAAGAGGTATCCGAAGCTGCGAATGGTGACGATGTGGGAGGCCACCTGCGGGCCCACCTTGGAGCGGACGCGCCTGATGTGCACGTCGACGGTGCGGGTGCCGCCGCAGTACTCGAAGCCCCAGACGCGGTGCAGCAGGGTCTCGCGCGAGTAGGCGTGGGCGGGGTGCGTGGCCAAGAAGCTCAGGAGCGAGTATTCCATGAGCGTGAGGTCCACGGGGACGTCGTCGATGGTCACCTGGTACGTGGCGAGGTTGATCGTCATGTTGTCGACCGTCACGATGTCGGACGCGGCCTCCTGCTCGCCGGGCCACAGCAGCAGCGAGCAGCGCAGCTGGTACTCGGCGAGGGGCGCGCCGGGCAGGATGAAGTCGCACGAGCCCTGCGAGGGCATGGCAAGCGACGAGAGGCGCTCGGCGTCCTGGACCAGCAGGCGCGGCAGGTAGCCCTTGGACGAGACGAACGAGTCGACGGCGTTGAGGGTGTCCTGCGAGAGCGCGTCGAGGTCGACGATCACGAGGTCGAAGTCGCGGCCCGAGTCGAGCGCCTGGGCCAGCGTGCGCTCGCTGGCGAGGGCGATGGACACGTCGATCGCATGGGAGAGCTCGCGCATGCGCTCGTGAAGGCGCGACGTCGCGGATATGAGCAGGATGTTCTTGTGATGCATCCTCGAGCCTCCCAGGAAGGTGCAGGTTCTGCCTACTGTAGCACATCGCCCCATCCTCCTGGGGGGGGGATGGGGCGGAGCGGGCCTGGCGTGGGAGGCGACGGCTAGTCGCCGAAGGAGCCGAGGAACTCGGCGGTCCTGGGGTTGCTGGGATGGTCGAAGACGTCCTCGGGAAGGCCCTGCTCGACGACGACGCCGCCCTCCATGAAGACGACGCGGTCGGCGACCTCGCGGGCGAAGCGCATCTCGTGCGTGACGACGACCATGGTCATGCCGGAGTTCTCGGCGAGGTCGCGCATGACGTCGAGGACGCCGCGGACGAGCTCGGGGTCGAGCGCGGAGGTGGGCTCGTCGAAGAGCAGGACGTCCGGGTGCATGGCGACGGCGCGGGCGATGGCGACGCGCTGCTGCTGGCCGCCGGAGAGCTGCGCCGGCCTGAAGTCGGCGCGCTCGGCGAGGCCGACGGCCTCGAGCTGGCGCATGGCCTCTCGCTCGGCCTCGTCCTTGTCGCGGCCGAGGACCTTGACCTGCCCGACCATGACGTTCTGCTTGGCAGTGAGGTGCGGGAAGAGGTTGAACTGCTGGAACACCATGCCCACGTCGCGGCGAAGGCGCGCGACCTCGGCGGCCGAGCGGCCCGTGATCTCCTGGTCCTGGATGAGGATGTGGCCGGCGGTGGGGGTCTCAAGCAGGTTGATGCAGCGCAGCATGGTCGACTTGCCCGACCCCGACGGGCCGAGGACGACGACGACCTCGCCGGGCCAGACGTCGAGGTTGACGTCGCGCAGCACCTGGGTGTCGCCGAAGCTCTTGTTGAGGTGCTCGATGCGGACGATGGGGTGCTCGCCCTCGACGAAGGCGTGGCGGGTCAGGGCGCGGTCGCGCTCGAGGGCGGCGCGAGCGGCCTCCTGGGCGTCGAGCGCCTCGGGGACCTGGGGCGCGGCGTGACGGGCGAGCCTACTGAGCATCGCGGGCCTCCTTGTTCTTCTCGGCGAGCCTGGGACGCGGGCCGGCGCCGCTCTCGGAGCGGGCCATGCGGGCCTCGATGATGCCGACGACCTTGATGAGGGGCAGGGTGACGATCAGGTAGAAGATTCCGGCCGCGACGTACGGCGTGATGTTGCCGCTCACGGTGGTGAGGTTCTTGGCGAACATCATGAGCTCCATGACGCCGACGGAGGACAGCAGCGAGGTGTCCTTGAAGGACGTGATGAAGTCGCTGGTGACGGTGGGGATCACGCGGCGGACGGTCTGCGGGAGAATGACGTTGAACATGGTCTGGAAGTGGCTCATGCCCAGCGACGCGGCGGCCTCGTACTGGCCGGCGGGGATGGACTGGATGCCGGCGCGGAAGATCTCGGAGAGGTACGCCGAGGAGTTGACCGCCATGACGATGAGGCCCAGCAGGTTGTTGTCCAGGTTGATGCCGAGCATGGGCAGGCCGAAGAACACGATGTAGATCTGCAGGAACAGAGGCGTGCCGCGCAAGACGTTGATGTAGACGACCGCGATGGCGCGCAGCAGGCGGTGGCGCGAGAGCTTGAGCATGGCGAAGAGCAGGCCCAGGGCGATCGCGAAGGGGTACGCGCACACGACGATGCCCAGGCACAGCAGCCAGCCGGGGGCAAGGGACGCGAACGACGTCACGAGCAGCTGGGGCCTGAGGAACATGCCGAGGAACTGGTTGGAGTTCCACGCGTCGACCCACGGCTGGGCGTCGAGCCAGTTGACGAGCGCCTGCAGCGGCGTGTTGGCGATGACCGAGATGGGCTTGGACTGCTCGAGCTCGGCCAGCCGGCCCTGGGCCTCGTAGGTGCCCGAGACGACGCACTCGCCGCCGCCCTCGGGGAACTGCATGCCCGTGACCTCGAGGCGCAGCAGCGAGCCGGACGGCGCGGGCTCGGAGAGCTCGACGCGCACGGACGGGCCATCGGCGGTGGCGGTGCCCTCGATGCTGGTGCGCTGCAGGCCGTCGAGGACGGTCACGCGCGTGGTGGAGTGCGAGAAGTCCGTGCCCTCGGGCAGCGACAGGGTGACGGCGTCGACGAGCTCGCCGTCGGCGACGGTGCCCTCCCAGGTGAGGCGGGTGTCCATGCCGCCGATGACACCGGAGCCGCCGTCCTCGTTGGGACGGGCGGCCGCATTGTCCGTGGTGAGCGCCAGCGCCGGGGTCGCGCAGAGCAGCGTCGCGAGCAGGGCGGCCGCCAAGGCGCCGAGAAGGGCCCCACGACGCGCTCCGCGACGTCCGCGCATGTGGCTGAGCTTCATGCGATGTGCCTTTCAGAACGTGGCGCGGCCCCCTGCGAGGGGACCGCGCCGTGGAAGCGGTTGGGATGTGGCCAGACTAGATCTGCTCGCCGAACCACTTGGCCTTGAGCTGGGCCATGGTGCCGTCGGACTCGATCTGGGCGAGGGCTTCGTTGATGGCGTCGCGCAGGGCGGGGTTGTCGTAGGAGACCGCGATGCCGTACTGCTCGCCGGTCGGGATCTCCTTGACGACCTTGAGGTCCGAGAAGGACGAGGCGATCATGTTGGACGCGACCGGCAGGTCGACGACCATGGCGTCGTAGAGGCCGGTCTGGACGCCGGCCATGCCGGCGGTCACGTCGGCCAGCGGCACGACGGTGGCGTTGGGGAGGTGCTCCTTGATCCAGGCCTCGCCGGTGGTGCCGCCCTGGCAGGCCACCTTGACGCCGGCGGCGTCGAGGGACTCGGCCTCGCCCTCGAAGGAGTCGGCGGCCACGAGCGCCTGGTTGGAGTCGAGGTACGGGTCACTGAAGTCGACCTGCTCGCGACGGGTGTCGTCGATGGTGATGGCGGCGATGGAGATGTCGGCGCGGCCGCCCTGGGCGATGGTGGGCACGAGGGTGTCGAAGCTCTGGTTGGGCAGGTACTCGCACTCGAGGCCCATGTGCTCGGCGATGGCGTTGGCGAGGTCGACGTCGAAGCCGACGGTGTTGCCGTCAGCGTCGATGTACTCGAACGGGGCGAAGCCCAGCTCGGCGACGACGGTGAGCTTACCGTCGGTGACGAGGTCATAGGAGGCCTGGCCGTCCGGCTGGGCAGCGGGGGCCTCGGTGGCGGGGGCGCCACCGCAGGCGCACAGGCTGACGGCGAGGGCTGCGCTGGCGACGGTGCCGGCGACCTTGGCGATGATGTTCTTCTTCATTGGGGTTTTCCCTTCGGCGAGAGCGACCGCTTCCCACGCCGCGGCGCGACCCGCGGGACGCGAGCGCGACTGGAGACGGGAGCCTTTCCCGTGGCGGTCTGGTGTAAGGTGGGTGTGGTGCGAAGCGCGCGGCGCGCGTGGCGCCCGTGGGCCCTGGGCCCTAGTTGCTTCGTCGCCCTTCTCGCCGGAAGAGGGAGGGGCAGGCGAGCCCCCCTTCGATCTGTGCCGCAACCGAGGTTGCGCGCGTGCGGCCGGCAAAGATGCCCGCTGCGCTTGCGGAGAGCTTCATGGTGGGTTCCTTCCCCCCAAATGCTTTGGCGCGTGGTCACGCCCTTTCCCGACGGAGGGCACAGGGTCTTCCCCGTGTCGAGGCACTGCCTCGCCCGTCGCCATGTCTCAGTGTGCTCCTCGCCATTCACGGCAACACCGCGCGGGAGAGGGGCGTGGCACCGGCGGTGCGGCCGCCACGAGGAGGGGGCGCCCGGACCGTGCCGGACGCCCCCGATGCGCTCCGCGTTGCGGGATGCCGCTAGAAGCCGCCGTAGTAGTGCTCGCGCTCCCAGTCGGTGACGGAGGTGCAGAACTCGTACCACTCCTGGGTCTTCTCGCGGACGAGGTAGTCGAAGATGTGGTCGCCGAGGACGTCGTGGCAGAACTCGGAGCGGCGGAACAGCTCGATGGACTCGCCGAGGGTGCGCGGGAGGCGGCGGATGCCGCGCTCCTCGAGCTCGGCCTCGCCCATGCGGACGGTGTCGCTGGCCGCCTCGGGCGGGAGCTGGAGGCCCTCCTCGATGCCGCGCAGGCCTGCCGCCACGGTGACGGCGATGGCCAGGTACGGGTTGGCGGTGGGGTCCGGGCTGCGCAGCTCGACGCGGGTGGAGATGTGCTTGCCGGGCTTGTGGGCCGGGACGCGCACGAGCGCCGCGCGGTTGCGGCGGCCCCACGTGGCGTAGTTGGGGACCTCGCCGGGGCTGATGAAGCGCCTGTAGGAGTTGACCGTGGGGTTGGTGACCAGGGTGAACTCGGGGGCGTACTTGAGGATGCCCGCCACGTACTGCTGGCCGAGGTCGGACAGGTGGGCGACGTGGTAGTCCTTGGGGGCCCAGAAGAGGTTCTCGCCGTCACGGTCCATGACGGACTCGCACAGGAACATGGCGGAGCCGGGGACGCCCGAGATGGGCTTGGGCATGAAGGAGGCGTACAGGCCGCGCTGGGCGGCGACCTGCTTGATGACCATGCGCGCGGTCATGATGTTGTCGGCGCAGGTCACGGCCTCGCTGAAGCGCAGGTCGACGCCGTTCTGGGACGGGGCGGCCGCGTGGTAGGAGTACTGGACCGGGATGGACATGCGCTCGAGGGCGAGCGTGGTCTGGCGGCGCAGGTCGTTCTCGCCGTCCATGGGCGTCAGGTCGAAGTAGCCGGCGCTGTCCTGCGGGACCGGGTTCAGGTCGTCGTCGAAGTAGTAGTACTCCATCATGGGGCCGACATTGGGGAAGTAGCCCTTGGACTCGGCCCGGGAGAAGACGTCGACCAGGCAGCGGCGCGGATCGCCCTTGAAGGGCTCGCGCGAGGGATGGAAGACGTCGCAGATGACGCGGGCGACGGGCGCCTCGGTGCCGCGCCACGGCAGCAGGGCGAAGGTGCTGGCGTCCGGGAACAGCAGCATGTCGGAGGCCTCGAGCGGGACGAAGCCGTCGATCGCGGAGCCGTCGACCAGAGGCGAACGAAGCGGATGTTGCGCTCCTCGACCATCCTGAGGACGAACTCGATGTCTTTCTCACTGCTCATGCAGGCTCCTCCTAGGCGCTGTGCCAGACGGTGCGTTCAAATAGGGACAGAGTCTCACACCTATGTTTCGCGCCGGTTTCAGCCTTGTGCCGCCTCGGAGTCGGACGTGCGGGACGGCCCCTCGGCGAGCCTGGAGCTCGCGTCGGACAGCGCGCGGACCGCCAGAGGGCAGCGCACGGGGCCCGCGGCGGCGCGCCCGCCATGGGAGCCATGGGCGGGACAGGCCTGGTTGGAGCACCCCTCGCACCTCCCGCGCGAGCGCAGGACGCGGCGGGCGGCAAGGAAGAGGGCCGCGAGGACCGCAGCCACGATGACGACGTCGACGAGACCCATGGGATCGCCTCCTCGGTTGTGGTGTCTCCCTCGATGTTAGCCGAATCTAACTGTTCGTGTTGCGGCATACTATACCCCGTTGGGCGGCGAACGCCGCACCGAGTTAGCACCGAGAGGGGAACCAATGGACGACCAGACCATGCAGCTCGTCATCATCCGCCACGGCGAGTCCGAGTGGAACAAGCTCAACCTCTTCACCGGCTGGACCGACGTCGACCTCACCGACACCGGCCGCGAGGAGGCCCACGCCGGCGGCAAGGCGCTCAAGGAGGCCGGCTACGACTTCGACGTCTGCTACACCTCCCTGCTCAAGCGCGCCATCCACACCCTCAACTGCGTCCTCGACGAGCTCGACCGCAACTGGCTGCCCGTCCACAAGGCCTGGCAGCTCAACGAGCGCCACTACGGCGCCCTGCAGGGCCTGAACAAGGCCGACGCCGCCGCCGAGCACGGCGAGGACCAGGTCAAGATCTGGCGCCGCTCCTTCGACGTCCAGCCGCCCGCGCTGGATCCCGGTGACGAGCGCGACCCGCACGTCCTCGAGATGTTCCGCGACGTGCCGCGTGAGGACCTCCCCTACACCGAGTGCCTCAAGGACACCATCGCCCGCGCCTGGCCGTACTTCGAGGAGAACATCAAGCCGCAGATGGAGGCCGGCAAGCGCGTCCTGATCGCCGCCCACGGCAACTCCCTGCGCGCCCTCGTCATGCAGTTCGAGAAGCTGACCCCCGAGCAGATCCTCGAGGTCAACATCCCGACCGGCGTCCCCTGCGCCTACACCTTCGACAAGGACTGGAACGTCGTCGACAAGCACTACATCGGCGACGCCGCCACCATCGAGGCCAAGATCAACGCCGTCGCCAACCAGGGCAAGGCCAAGTAGCCACACCCCACGCGAAGAGCGCACGGGCGCCCCGCAGCCGACCTCGGCCGCGGGGCGCCTTCTTGTGGCGTGTGAGTCAGGCAGCAAGGGAGGGGCTGCCGCGTGGGGGCCGGGCTAGCGCATGAGGGTCACGCGGGCTGCCGCATGGGGCGGGGCCGGGATGCGGCGGTCACGGCCCGGTAACGACCCAGTCGCACGGGCCGACGGCGGGGCGCTCCGGGGGACGGGCCGGGCCCGCCTGCCGTAAGGCAGACGGGCCCGTGTGCGCGTGCGTGGGAGCTCGGATCAACCGGTGTTCTGCAGGCCGGCGGCGACTCCGGAGACGGTGCACAGGATGAGGTAGATGAACCTCTCGCGCTCCTCCGGGGTGAGCTTGTCGCCCTTGGTGCGTAGCGTCTTGAGGACCTGCGCCTGGGTGACGGAGAGCACGTTGACGAAGGGTAGGCGCATGCGGATGACCGGGCCGAGCACGCGGCGGTGCTGCAGGGGCCAGTCGTCGCCGACGATGGCGAGGACCCACTTGCGGGTGAGCGCCATCTCGTCGAGGACCATCTTCGAGAGGTCCTCGCGGTCGCCGAGCGCAAGGTAGAGCTTGGCGATGCGCTCGTCCGTCTTGGAGAGGGACATCTCGACGTTGTCGATGAACGTCGTGAACAGCGGCCACTCGGAGTAGGCGGCGCGCAGGGTCTCGAGGTCGCCGAAGCGCTCGCACGCGGTGCCCAGGCCGTACCAGGCGGCGAGGTTGATGCGCGCCTGCGACCACGAGAAGATCCAGGGGATGGTGCGCAGGTCGTCGAGGGACTTGGCACCCAGGCCGCGCTTGGCCGGGCGGCTGCCGATGGGCATGAGGCCGATCTCGGTCAGCGGGGTGACCGTCGAGAACCACTCGGCGAAGCCCTCGGCGTGCAGCAGCTCGAGGAAGTGCTCGCGCGAGACGGTGTCGAGCGCGTGCGACAGGCCGGCGTACTTCTCGGTGGACTGGGTGTTGACCCACTCGATCGAGGGAGCGGACTGCAGCAGCGTGGCGCCGGCGACGGACTCGACGTGGCGGCGGGCCAGCGTGGGGTCGCCGTAGCGGGCTTGAAGCAGCAGTTGACGGAGCCCTTGGGCTGCGCGAGGACGGCGCGGTTGGCCGGGCCGCCGCCACGGCCGACGGCACCACCGCGGCCGTGCATGAGCACGAGGTCGATGTTGTTCTCGGCGGCCCACTGCGCGATGGCCGCCTGGGCGGCGTGCAGCACGAGCGTGGCCGAGGTGGGGCCGGCGTCCTTGGAGGAGTCGGAGTAGCCGAGCATGACCTCGAGCCTGCGGCCGGTCTGGTCGAGCCTGCGTTGGACCTCGG
>CALCDK010000138.1 GCA_937900605.1 uncultured Olsenella sp. | reverse complement strand
TCCTCCGGGCTCTTCGATGCCTGACGACTAGATGATACGCATGCGCCGCGCGGCGGCCCCGGCTCATTCGGGGAGCGGCCACACGGCGCCTACGGGAACGGCCCGCCGGGGGACCGACGGGCCGTGTTCTGGGTGGTGCCTGTCCGCTGTGGCGGTCGTGCTACTGCTGGGGCGTGGGCTGGGGCGAGGGCTGCGGCTGCGGTTGGGGCTGCGG
The DNA here is from genome assembly GCA_937900605.1 of uncultured Olsenella sp. GTDB lineage: Bacteria > Actinomycetota > Coriobacteriia > Coriobacteriales > Atopobiaceae > Thermophilibacter. Next base: position 19,357 of record CALCDK010000138.1, on the reverse strand, counting down.
GGCAGGGGGCTTCTCGCCGCCACCGTTGCCGTCCCCGTTGCCGTTGCCGCCGCCGGGCGTGGTCGGGACGTTGGGGTCGGTGGGCGTCGTGGGCTCGGAGGGCACGGTGGGCGTCGTGGGGACGTTGGGGTCCGCGGGGGCCTCGGCGCCCTCGTGCCCCTGCTCCTCGGCCTCCTCGCCCTTCTCGTCCTCGGGCTCCTTCTTGTTGGGGCCGTTGAGGGCGGGGTCGGTGCCGACGAAGTGCCACGAGTCGTTGGGCTTGTAGGTGGCCTTGTGGTCGGCCTCGGGGAAGGAGCCGCGCGGCAGGTCGGCCAGGACCGCGTTCATGTAGTCGGTCCAGATGGGCTGGGCCGTGTTGGTGGTGGCGGCCAGCTTGCCGTGGATGTAGACGGCCTTGTTGGTGTCGCGCTTGCCCACCCACACCGCAGTGGTGAGCTGGGGCGACGCGCCGCAGAACCAGAGGTTGTCGGCCTCGTCGGAGGTGCCGGTCTTGGCGGCGATCGGCTGGTTGGCGTTGAAGTTGGCCGCGGCGTAGCTCGTGGTGTAGGCGGCCTTGAAGACGCCCTCGAGGACCTCGATGAGGTCGGCGTCGATGGCCGCGTCGATGGCCTGCTCGGGCTGGTCCTTGTGCTCGTAGACCACGTTGCCGTTGCGGTCCTCGATCTTGGTGACGGCCACGGGGTTGCGGTGCACGCCGCCCGAGGCGATCGTCGAGTACGCGGTGGCCATCTCGAGTGGGGTGCACGGGGAGGCGCCCAGCGAGGACGAGAGGTTGGGGCGGATGGGGGAGTCGATGCCGAGGTCCTTGGCCGTCTCGACGAGCTTGTCGACGCCGATGCACTCGATGACCTGGCCGTAGGCGGTGTTGGAGGACAGCTCCGTGGCGCGCGCCAGGGTGATGGTGCCGTACTGGTTGTTGTTGTAGTTCTTGAGGTTGGGCCAGGTGGGGTCGATGAACATGGGCGAGCTGCAGTTCAGCATGACGTCCGGGCTCATGCCCTCGCGCATGGCGGCGAGCAGGGTGAACGGCTTGAAGCTCGAGCCCGTCTGGCGCTGGCTCGTGGCGAGGTTGGTCATGTTCTCGCCGGCGGCGGAGTCCTCGCCGTACTTCTGACCGCCCACCATGGCCACGATGTGGCCGTTGGAGTTGTCGATGGAGACGAGCGCGGCGCCCACCTCCGGGTCGCCGATGGCGTCGATGCGCTTCCTGGCCGCGGCCTCGGCGGCGTCCTGGCACGTGGGGTCGAGCGTGGTGTAGACGTTGAGGCCGCCCTGCAGGATCGTGTCGGACGAGAAGTCCTGCAGCAGCAGGTTGCGGACGTACTCGGTGAAGTAGGGGTAGCGGCTCGTGGAGTTGGTGAGCTTGCCGGGGTGGAGCACGACGTCCTCGGCGCTTGCGGAGTCGAACTCCTGCTGCGTGATGTCGCCGGCCTCGAGCATGCGCGACAGGACCAGGTTGCGGCGCTCCTTGCAGGCGTCGGGGTGCGTGAACGGGTCGAAGAGGCCCGGGCCGTTGGGCAGGCCGACGAGCGTGGCGGCCTCGGCGAGGGTGAGCTCGCTGGCGTGCTTGTCGAAGTACGTGATGCTGGCGGCCTCGATGCCGTAGGCGGCGTTGCCGTAGTAGATGGTGTTGAGGTACATGTTCAGGATCTGGTCCTTGGTGTACTCCTTCTCCATCTGGATGGCGATGTAGGCCTCGCGGACCTTGCGCTTGAGCGAGTACTCGAACTGCTCGTCCACCAGGACGGTGTTGCGGACCAGCTGCTGGGTGATGGTGGAGCCGCCGCCGGCGTCGGAGCCGACGAGCTGGCCCACCGCGGCGCGCAGGATGCCCTGCGGGTCCACGCCGTTGTGCTGGTAGAAGCGCTTGTCCTCGGTGTCCACGGTGCCCTTGAGCACGTACGGGGAGATGTCCTCGAGGTCCACGGAGCGCCTGTTCTGCAGGTAGTAGGCGACGATCTCGTTGCCGTCCGCGTCGTAGACGCGCGTGGGCTCGGCGGCCAGGTACGCGTCGGCGGAGGTGTAGTCGGGAAGGTTCTCGAGCCACGTGGAGACGACGCCGCCCAGGGACAGTGCGAGGGTCACGACGAGGAGCGCGACGAAGCCGAGGGCCCCGGCGATGCCGAAGCCGACGAAGTGCGTGCGGGCGTGCTTCCGGGCCCTGCGGGTTCTGATCCCCATGAGACCTCCTGTTCGGGGCGGAGTGCAAAGTCGATCAACATTATAGTTGCGCGCGCGTGCGCGGACGGGCGCGCGCTCACGGCATGGTGAGATGGTGGGCACGGGGCCGCCGCGCCGCCCGCCCGGGCCCGTCGACGCGCGCCCCGCGACCCGTGCCCCTCTCGCCGCACGTGCCACCGCGCCGCGCGCATGGCGCCTGCCCTCTGCGCTATGCTTGGGTCCCTGACTGTGCCCGCGCCCCGCGGGAACCCAGATTCCATGGAGGACAGAGTCTTGCTGCCAGTCGAAGAACAGCTGAAGGTCATCACCTCGGGCACCATGCAGATCGTGCCCATGGAGGAGCTCAGGAAGAAGCTCGAGAAGGGCGTCCCCCTCAACATCAAGCTGGGCGTCGACCCCACCAGCCCGGACCTGCACCTCGGCCACGCGGTGCCCCTGCGCAAGATGCGCCAGTTCCAGGACCTGGGCCACAAGGTCACGCTCATCATCGGCAACGGCACCGCCCTCATCGGCGACCCGTCCGGCCGCGACTCCACGCGCCCGCCGCTGACCGAGAAGCAGGTCGAGGCCAACGCCCAGACCTACGTCGAGCAGGCCATGAAGGTCCTCGACCCCGACAGGACCACCATCGTGCGCAACGGCGACTGGCTCAAGCCGCTCGACCTCTCCAAGATGCTCGGGCTCATGAGCAAGTTCAACGTCGCGCGCATCCTCGAGCGCGAGGACTTCCACAACCGCTACGCCAACGGCCTGTCCATCTCGCTGCACGAGTTCATCTACCCCGTGCTGCAGGCCTACGACTCCGTGGTCGTCGGCGCCGACCTCGAGATGGGCGGCAACGACCAGATCTTCAACCTGCTGGCCGGCCGCGACCTCATGCGCGCCATGGACATGGAGCCGCAGGTCGCCCTCACCGTGCCGCTGCTCGTGGGCCTCGACGGCACCAAGAAGATGTCCAAGAGCTACGGCAACTACGTCGGCCTCACCGACGAGCCCAACGACATGTTCGGCAAGCTCATGTCCATCACCGACGAGCTCGTCCCCATGTACTTCCGCCTGTGCTCCACGGTGAGCGTCGACGAGGTGGACGCCATCGACGCGGCCTACGCCGACGGCACCGCCGACCCGTACGCGCTCAAGCGCCAGCTGGCCCGCAACATCGTCGACCTCTACCACGGCGAGGGCGCCGGCCAGGCCGCGCAGGACGCCTTCGACGCCACCTTCAAGCGCAACCAGGTGCCCGACGACATCCCCGAGTTCCCCGCCTCCGTCGTGACCTGCGGCGACGACGGCAAGGTCTACCTGGGCAGGCTCATGGTCGACCTTGGCCTGGCCAAGTCCGCCAGCGAGGCCAGGCGCGCCGTCGACGGCGGCGCGGTCAAGATCGACGGCACCCCCGTCGAGACCGGCTGCTACAACGTGGACCCGGCGGTTCTCGCCCCCGGGACCACGGTCCAGTCCGGCAAGCGCCGCTGGGCCCGCCTGGCCTAGCGACCCGTCGCGACCCCGCGCGCCCCGTCGTCCGCGTGACGGCGGGGCGCTTTTTGCGTCGCGGCCCCCGGGGCGGCGCGGGCCCGCCGGGGCGTTGCGCTATCGTCGGGGAGAAGCGCGCCCCGCGCCCCCGCACCCGCCGAGCTGCTCGCCCCCGCGGGCGGCCCCGAGCCCTTCAACGCCGCGCTGGCAGCTGGCGCCGACGCCATCTACTGCGGCCTGGGCAACAGCTTCAACGCCCGCCGCGGCGCCCGCAACTTCGACGACGAGTCCTTCTCGGCCGCCTGCCGCCGTGCCCACCTCGTGGGCACGCGCGTCTACGTGACGGTCAACGTCGCGGTCACCACCGAGGAGATGCCCCGCGCGCTCTCGCTGGTCCGCCGCGCCTGGCTGTGCGGCGCCGACGCCTTCATCATCCAGGACTGGGGCCTGTTCGCCGAGGTCAGGCGCACCTGGCCGCAGATGGAGACGCACGTCTCCACGCAGGCCAACGTCCACGACGCCCGCGGCGTCGCGTGGTGCCGCGAGCTGGGCGCCGACCGCGTCACGCTCTCGCGCGAGCTGTCGCTGCCCGAGGTCTCGCGCATCGCCGAGGAGGGCGTCGAGCTCGAGTGCTTCGGCCACGGCGCGCTGTGCTTCTGCTACTCCGGCGTGTGCCTCATGAGCTCGCTGGCCGGCGGCCGCTCCGCCAACCGCGGCCTGTGCGCCCAGCCCTGCCGCCTGCCGTACGAGCTGGTCGACGAGGACGGCAACATGATGGAGATCCCGGGCGTGGCCACCGCCGGCCTGCCCGAGACCATGCGCGGCGTGGGCGGCACGCGCCTGCTGTGCCCCAAGGACTACTGCACCGTCGACCACGTGGCCGAGATGGCAGAGGCGGGCGTGGGCTCGCTCAAGGTCGAGGGCCGCATGAAGGCGCCCGACTACGTCCTGGGCGTCGTCGGCGCCTACCGCGACGCCATCGACGCGTTCCTCGCCGGCCACGACACCCCCGAGGCGGACGCGGCGCGCCACCGCCGCCTCAAGCGCGCGTTCAACCGCGACTTCACCGACGCGTACCTGCGCGGCGAGTCCGACAACCAGATGATGAGCTACGAGCGCTCCAACAACCGCGGCGAGGTCGTGGGCACCGTCGCCGCGGCCCGCGCCCTGTGCGACGAGATGGTCCGCCGCGGCGGCTCCAACGGCGGTCGCGAGCGCATGCGCCGCGTGACCCGCGCCGACCTCGAGCTGCGCCTCGATGCCCCCGTCAGCGCCGGCGACCTGCTCGAGGTGCGCCCGCTCGGCGACCCGACGCAGTTCCTCACCGTCCACGCCCCGGCCGACGCCCGCGCGGGCGAGACGATCGTGTGCCGAGCGCCGCGCTGCGTCGAGCCCGGCTCGGTGGTTCGCGTGATCCGCTCGCAGCGTGCCCTCGACGAGGCGGCCCGGCTGGCCGACAAGGACGTCGTGCGCCGCCGCCCGGTGCGCGTGCGCGTCACGGCGCGCCTGGGCGAGCCCTTCTCGGTGGAGCTGGCCACGCTGGACGGCACGGCGTCCGCCGTCGCCCGCGGCTTCGTCGTCGAGGCGGCGCGCACCCGCGCGGTGAGCTCGCAGGACCTCGTCGAGCACGTCGGGCGCATGGGCTCGAGCCCCTTCGAGCCCGCCTCGTGGGAGGTCGAGCTCGACGAGGGCTGCGGCATGGGCTTCTCGGCGGTGCACGCGGTGCGCGCCGAGGCGTGCGCGGCGCTCGAGCGCGAGCTCCTCTCCGGCTACGCCGCGCGCGAGGGCGAGACGGACCGCGCCCCGAGCCTGGGCAAGCTGTCCTGGAGGCTCGGGGAGGTCCGCCGCGAGGCCGGCATCGCCGACCCCTCGGGCGCCCCCGCGGGCGAGGGGCCCGTGGCGTGCGCGCTCGTGACCACGCCGGGCTGCGCGAGGGCCGCGTTCGACGCCGGTGCCGGGCGCGTCTACGCCTGCGCGGACGACCTGGCCTGCGGCGACTGGCCCGAGGGCGTCGTCCCCTGGCTCGACGAGGTCTGCCGCGAGGCCGACCACGCGCGCCTCGACCCGTGGGTGCGCGAGGGCGAGCCCGTCGCGGTGGGCAACGTCTCGGAGCTGGCGCTGGCCGCCGAGCGCGGTGCGCTGTCCGAGGTCCGCTCGTGCGTCCCGGTGCACAACGAGTCGTGCGTCGTGGCGCTCGAGCAGGCCGGCGCGAGCGCGCTGTGGCTGTCGCCCGAGCTCACGCTCGAGGAGGTCTGCGCCCTGGCGCGCGTCGCCTCGGTGCCCGTGGGCCTGTCCGTCTTCGGCCGCGAGCGCACCATGACGAGCGAGCACTGCGTCCTGCAGGCCCTGGGCCGCTGCGTCCACGACTGCCGCCGCTGCCCGCTGCGCCGCCGCAGACTCTCGCTGCGCGACATCGACGGCGACCTGCTGCCGGTGCGCACCGACGTCAACGGCCGCTCGCGGATCTTCTCGGCGCGCCCCCTGGACGCCACGCCCCAGGCCGACGAGCTAATCGCCGCCGGCGTGACGAGGCTGCTCGTGGACGGCCAGCTCATGGACGAGCGCGAGGTCACCTTCGCCGTGGGCCGCGTCGTGCGCGCGATCGCGGCGGCCGAGCAGGGCAGGCGCCCGGCCCCCATGGTCAACGGGGCCACCTCGGGGCACCTGTTCTCGGGCATTGGGTAACATCTACTGGGCGCGGCGGCGACGTCGCACCTGCCGGCGCGGCGCCCGCTGACGCGCGCCGCGCCCGTCTGCAACGCGAGGCGCCCCCGTCCGGGCGCCCGGGAGAAAGGACCACACCATGGCAGTTGACCGCGAGCTCCTCGAGGCCACCATCGACGTCATCCGTCAGAGCCTCCAGGCCGACGGCGGCGACGTCGCGCTCATCGACTGCAGCGACGACGGCGTCGTGACCCTGGAGATGCAGGGCGCCTGCGCCGGCTGCCCGCTCTCCTCGCTCGACATGTCCGAGGGCATCGAGCGCATCCTCATGGAGCACGTCCCCGGCGTGACGCGCGTCCAGCCCGCGGCGTTCTAGGGCCGCCGGCATGTGGCTCGACCGGCTCTACCACGCCATCGACCCGGTGGCGTTCACGCTGGGTCCGCTCTCGGTGCGCTGGTACGGCATCGCGTACCTGCTCGGCTTCGTCTGCGCGGGCGTCATCCTGTACCGCACCGCCCGTCGCTGGGGGCTGGGCATCTCGGCCGACGACGTCCTGTCGGTCGTCATCGGCGCCGTCTTCGGCGTCATCATCGGCGGCAGGCTCTTCTACGTGCTGTTCTACGGGGCCGGCTACTACCTCGAGCACCCGCTCGAGATCTTCATGCTCAACCACGGCGGCATGAGCTTCCACGGCGGCCTCGTCGGCGCGGTCGTGGGCGGCGCGCTGGTGTGCCGCCACTACAAGATCTCGGCGCCCACCATGTGCGACCTCGCCTGCATCGGCGCGCCCCTCGGCCTGTTCTTCGGCCGCTGCGCCAACTTCGTCAACGGCGAGCTGTGGGGCAAGCCCTGCGACCTGCCCTGGGGCGTCATGTTCGAGACGGGTGGTGCGGTCTATCGCCACCCGTCCCAGCTCTACGAGGCCGTGCTCGAGGGCCTCGTGATCTTCGCGGTGCTCTACGCGCTCTCGCGGCGCGTGCCACCGCGCCCGCAGGGCACCTTCATGGGCACGTTCCTGACGCTCTACGGCGTCTTCCGCTTCCTCGTCGAGTTCGTGCGCGTCCCCGACGCCCAGCTCGGCTACCTGTTCGGCCCCATCACCATGGGCCAGCTGCTGAGCGTCCCGCTCGTCGTGGCCGGCGTGGTCCTGCTGGTGGTGGCGAGAAGGGCCAACCGGCCGCAGGTCGGATACCTCGACCGCGCCGCGTGAGCGCGCCCGGCCCGCGAGGCCGGGGCGACCGGGGCCCCAGGGGGTCCCGCTCGGGCGGGCCGTCCCACGTGACGCGCGTCACGCCGGGCGGCCCGCCCTTCTCGTGTGACCCGCCGGCGGCGCGGGCCCCTCTCGCCGATGCGGTAGAATCGTGCCAGTTGCATACGAGGGCACGGTAAGAGCTGCTACGCCTAGTAGAGAAAAAAGGATTCCGGTTTGACTCCGGATCAGCACGAAGCTGTGTCAAGGGGACGGCCGCGCGTGCCGTCGGTCCTGCCTTGCCCTCCCGCGTCCACCCGACGGGAAAGGAAGGCCATGTCACCAACCACGCCCCCCAGCCAGCAGCCCCGGTCCCGGGCTCGCGCGCTCGTCGCGCTGTGCCTCGCGGCATCCGTGGGCACCAGCTCCCTGCCCATGCCCGCCCTCGCGCAGTCGCTGCGCGCCGGCCAGGGCGACGTGCCCTCGCAGGCGGCGCGCTCCCACGTCACGCTCGACTTCCTGAGCGTGATCGACCCCTCCACCTACGACGAGCCCGCCGAGGTGCGCGCCGGCGCGCCCGTGAGCGTGATGGGGGAGTGCCACGACGAGTGGGACGACTGGGACTACGAGATCCCCGAGTCCGACTACGCCCAGCTCTCGTACCAGTGGTACGCCGGGCCCGCCCGCGCCACCGGCACGACCGACGCCGCCTACGCCGGCTTCGCCCCCATCGAGGGCGCCACGTCGCGCGAGTTCGTCCCCACGGCCGAGCAGGCCGGCTCCTACCTGGCCTGCAAGGTCTCCTACAACGGCGGCGAGACCCTGTGGTCGTGGCGCTCCACGACGGTCCCCGTCGTCGCCGACGGCCCCGCCGCGCCGCAGGGCGACGCCGCGCGCCTGCAGTCGGCCGTCGCGGCGCTGTCCGGCTGGGCCCCCTCCCTGGACGCCCCCGGCGCCAACGTCAACGACCAGCTGCGCGCCCGCCTGGCCGAGCTGGGCCACGGCGACGTGGCCGTGCGCCTCTCGTCCGTCGAGCCCGGCGCCACCGACCCGGCCATGGCCGGCGGCATCGACGTCGCGACCGGTGCGGTGACCCCGTTCTTCCTCGCGCCCGCCGACAGGACCGTCTCGTCCGACTACTCGCTGCTGCGCCGCGTCACCCCCACCTGGGAGCTGTCGCTCGGCGAGGCCCGCGCGTCCTTCTCGCCGTCCCGCGCGTGCACGCTGCCGTGGGACGCCGCCCGAGTCGAGTCCTACCTGGCCGGCCTGCGCGACCGCATCGACGTCCCCGCCCGCGTCGAGGCCGGCGACGGCCCGGTGCGCCTGCCCGGCGCCGTGCGCGACGGCGGCAGGCTCCTGGCCCGCGTGAGCTGGCGCAGCGCCGACCCCGACGTGGCGCGCGTCTCCCAGGACGGCTTCGACGAGAACTACGACGCCAGCTACGTCGCGACCCTCTCGCACGGCGCGGCCGACGCCACCTGCGGCCTCGTCGCCACGCTCGAGCTGGCCGTGCCCGGCTACGGCAACGGACCGGACGTCACCTGCGAGCTCTCCTGGCAGGTCGTGTCGGCCGCCGACCCGCAGGCCGGCTCCTCCGCGCTGCAGGACCGCGTGGACGCGGCGTTCGGCGCCGAGGGGCTCGCCTACTCCGGCACCGGCCTGGCCGTCGACCCCGCTGCCGTGCACGGCGACGTGCAGCTGCCCACCACGCGCTCGCTGGGCGTCGACGGGCGCGACTACGCCGTCACCTACTCCTGCGACTCCGACGCGCTGCGGGTGAGCGGCTATCGCGCCAACGTGATGCGCCCGCTGCCCGGCCGCCCCGACGCGCCGGTGCGCCTGACGCTCACCGTGCGCTCCAAGTCGGACCCCTCGGTCGTGGCCTCCAAGACGGTGGGCCTGACGGTGAGCGCCCTCGGGCCCGCCGAGGTCGAGCAGGGCGTGCGCCTCATGGGCGCCGCGCGCGACGGCTACGGGGCGGCCCTGCTGGGCGACAACCCCTCCGCTGACGCCGTGACCGGCAGCCTGCACGCCTTCCAGAAGGCGTCCTTCTCGCCGGACGGGTCTCTGACCTGGGACTATGACGTGGCCTCGGCCGACGCCCACCGCGGCGTCGTCGTGGCGGACCGCCCCGGCTACGACCCCATGGGCCCCTCCGGCCAGGCCAACAAGTTCCGCTCCAGCGACCCGACCCTGCTCCAGCACGAGAACCTCGTGCTGCGCGCCCGTCCCGAGCGCGACACCGCGGTCGAGGTCGACTCCGTCCTGGCCCACGAGGACCTGGGCCGCTACTACGACGTGGCCCGCACCGACCCCACCAGCGACCCGCAGCTCGTCGCGCAGCTCCGCGTGCTGGCCGCCACCCCCGCCAGCGCCCGCTTCACCGTCCTGGGCCGCGACGCGAGCCAGCCCGCCGTCCAGGTGAGCGTGGGCGTCGTGGGCGTCGACGAGAAGGGCGAGCCCCAGACCTGGGCGTCCGACGCGCTCTACTCCGTCCCGGCCGGCTCCTCCGCGGCCGACGCCACCGAGGCCATGTTCGCCGCCACCGGCCTGCAGGCCCAGTACGGCGTGGGCTCGTGGGGCTGGTCGCTCGACACCATCACCTCGCCGGACGGCCGCACCCTGGGCTGGGACGCCGCGACCGGCCGCTACTGGCAGCTGTTCGTCAACGGCGAGTACTCCATGTCCGGCGCCGGCGACGTCCGCCTGCAGCCCGGCGACAGCGTCACCTGGGTCTACGCCGCCGACGGCGCCGACCTGCCCGGCTCCACCGACGGCGTCGAGGTGGTCCCCGACGCCGTGCGTCCGACCGACTGGCCCGTCGACTGGGGCGGCTTCGCGCCCGGCGCCGTCGACGGACGCCCGACGCCCGAGGCCGGCGAGCTGGCCTGGTCCGTCGAGCTGGGCGCCGACGTCATGGGCTCGGTCTACGCGAGCGACCCGGTGCTGGCCGGCGGCCTGGCCTACGTGGCCGTGGGCTCCGAGCTCCAGGCGCGTGACGCCGCGACCGGCGAGGTGGTCCGCACCGCGCCGCTCGCCGCGCCCGTCGACTCGATGTGCCGCATGACGGTGGCCGACGGCCTCGTCCTCGTGCCGCTGCATGGCGGTCGCCTCCAGGCGCTCACCGCCGACGCGCTGACCTGCGTCTGGGTGGCCGGCCCCATCGCCGCCGACGAGCAGTCCCTCTCGTCCGTCGAGGTCGCCGACGGCTCCGCCTACCTGGGCACCACCACGCCCGACGGCGCCTCCGGCCACCTCGCGAGCGTGCGCCTGTCCGACGGCGTCATCCAGTGGGTGCGCCCCGGCGACGCCGGCTACTACTGGTCCGGCGCCGTGGCGGCCGGCGACAGGCTCGTGGCCGTGGACGGCGCGGGCCGCGTCCGCTCGCTGGACGCCGCGACGGGCGCTGACGAGTGCGTGCTCGACCTGGGCGCGCGCGTGCGCTCCGACGTCGTGCGCGCCGGCGACTCCCTGCTCGTCGTCACGGGGGACGGCGTGCTGCACCGCCTGGCGCTTCTCGCCGACGGCACCCTGCGCGAGGAGGGCTCCGTGCGCTTCGCCGCGAGCTCGACGTCGACGCCCGTGGTCGTGGGGTCGCGCGCCGTCGTGGGCGGCGCAACCGAGCGCTACAAGGGCGTGCTGGCCGTGGTCGACCTCGACGCCATGTCGCTCGAGCGCCAGGTGACCACGCTGGCCGACGGCTCCGAGCTGCCCGGCGACGTCAAGGGCGCGCCGGCCGCCTGCGTGCGCGACGGCCAGGTCATGGCCTACTTCACCTGCAACGCCAAGCCCGGCGGCGCCTACGCCTACCGCCTGGGCGACGACTCCGCGAGCGTGCTGCACGCACCGCAGGGCGACGCCGCCGACTACACCATGGCGAGCGTCGTCGTGGGCGCGGACGGCTCGCTGTACTACGTGAACGACTCAGGCCGCCTGTTCGCGCTGCGTCCCGGCGTCCTTGCCGGCGAGAACGGCAACGGTAACAACGGCAACACCGGCAACGGCGAGAACGGCAACACCGGCAACGGCGAGAACGGCAACACCGGCAACGGCGAGAACGGTAACAACGGCAACAACGGTGGCGGCAACGCTGGCAACGGCGAGAACGGCAGCGCCGCGACCGGCGCCGTCGCGGGCGTCACCGCGTCCGCGGCCACCGGTGACGCCGCCGGCACCCCCGCAGCCGACGGCACCGTCCCGGCTCCCGACGCCGAGCCCGACGTGAGCACCCCGGCGCCCGCCTCCGAGGCCAGCTCCGACGACTCCGGCGCCCCCGCGGCCATGCCCGCCTGGCCGGTCGTCGGCCTCGTCGTGGCCTTCGTCGCCATGGTGGCCGCCCTCGTGGCCGCCGTCCGCGCGGGGAGGAGGGACTGATGGGCCTGAGGCCTCCCGAGGAGCCCGAGTCCGCCCGCGACCGCCGTCGCGGCCCCTCCCGCTCGGCGCTTCTCGCCGTGGCGGCCGCCTGCGCCTGCGCGTGCGCGCTGTTCGGCTGGGTGGCCTGGTCCTACGCGAGCGCCCCCGCGCCTGCCGGCGATGCCCCCGCGGCCTCGGCCGGGGCCGCGCCCGACGACGCCGCCGCGACCGGTGACGCCGCCGCGACGCCCGCCGACGACGCCGGCACCTACGCCCCCGCTGGCGACGCCCGCCCCGGCGCCGGCGCCCCCGCGCCCGACGGCGGCGACGACGGGCTCGTCTACGGCGGCACCACGTCCGCCCCGGGCGCGTCCGGCCCCTCCGCGGGCCACGGCGACGCCCCCGCCGCGCAGGGCTCGCCCGAGGCCCCGCAGGCCCCGGCGCCCGACGACGGCCGCATCCGCGTCACCGTGCTCCTCGACGCCTCCGCCGCCGGCGGCCCCTCCCGCAGCGTCTCAGTGACCCTGGGCCGCGGCGCCACGGCCTACGACGCCCTCGTGGCCACCGGCGCCGCCGTGGGCGCCCGCCCGAGCCCCTTCGGCACGTACGTCACCTCGGTCGACGGCCTCGCCGCCGGAGAGAGGGGCGGGGAGTCCGGCTGGAAGTACTCCGTGGACGGCACCGTGCCCAACGTGGCCTGCTCGTCCTTCTCGCTGTCCGACGGGCAGTCCGTGCGCTGGTACTACGCCCTGAGGGCCGACGACTAGTGCGCGCCCGTGCCCCACACGCCGCCTTCGGCACCTGCCACGCGATCGTCCCCGCCACCTACTTCGCGGGGACGGTCGCGCTGTGCGTCCTGTCGCCGCAGCCGGTCCTCGCCGCGATCTGGCTCGCCGGCGCGCTGTGCTTCTCGCTGGCCTCCCGCGGGCCGCGCGCCACGCTGCGCGGCCTTCGCTGGCAGCTGCCCATGCTCGCGCTTGTGTGCCTGGTCAACCCGCTCGTCTCGGCCTCGGGCTCCACGCTGCTGCTGCGCGTGGGCCCCGTCGTGGTGTACGGCGAGAGCCTCGCCTACGGGACCTGCATGGGCTGCGTCATGGTGGCCGGCGTGCTGTGGTTCGAGGGCGCCGCGCAGGTCCTCACGCAGGACCGCCTGCTGGCCCTGGCCGGACGCCGCGCGAGGTCGGTCCCCATGGTGCTCGGCCTCGCCACGCAGCTCGTGCCGCAGATGCTGTCGCGCGCCCGCACCGTGCGGGCCGCCCGCGAGGCGTGCACCGCCGCGCCGCGCGACGCCTCGCCGGCCAGCGCGCTCGTGCGCGACGCCTCGCTGCTGCTGTCCTGGGCGCTCGACGACTCCGTGGGCCGCGCCGACGCCATGCGCGCCCGCGGCTGGGAGTCGGGCTGCGAGCGCACGCGCCTCGAGCCGGACCCGCTGCGCCCGCGCGACGTCGCCTGCGCCAGCGCCGTCGCGGCGCTTCTCGCCGTGTGCGCCGCGGCCTCGTGGGCCGCGTGCTCGCAGTGGCGCTTCTATCCGAGCATGCCCCGCCTGACGTGGTGGTGGGGCTACGTCCCGTGCGCCGTGCTGTCGCTGCTGCCCACCGTGCTGGCGGCCCTCGGCGAGCTGGGGGAGAGGGGGCCCAGGTGAGCGAGTGCGCCCTGTGCTTCGAGGACGTGTCCTTCTCGTACGCCGCCGCGCCCGGTGCCGGCGAGAGGTGCCGCCCGGTGCTGGACGGCGTGTCGCTGCAGATGGGGGAGGGCGCCTTCGCGCTGCTCGTGGGCGCGACGGGCTCGGGCAAGTCGACGCTGCTGCGCCTGGCCAAGCCGGAGGTCTCGCCGGCCGGCGGGCAGGGCGGGCGCGTGCTGGCCTGGGGCCGAGACGTGCGGTCCCTCTCGCCGCGCGAGTCCGCCGCGACCTTGGCCCTCGTCGCGCAGGGGCCCGACGACCAGCTCGTCTGCGACACGGTGTGGCACGAGCTGTCCTTCGCCCTGGAGAACCTGGGCGTCCCGGAGCCCGAGATGCGCCGCCGCGTGGCCGAGACCTGCGTGTTCCTGGGCATCGAGGGGCTCTTTCGCGCGCACGTGGCCGAGCTGTCCGGCGGCCAGCGGCAGATGGTCTCGCTGGCGGCCGCCCTCGCGCTGCGCCCGCGGGCCCTGCTGCTCGACGAGCCCACCGCGATGCTCGACCCGGTGGCCGAGAGGGGCTTCCTGTCGCTGCTGTTCCGGGCCAACCGGGAGCTGGGCGTGACCGTGGTCGTGGCCACGCACTCGCCGGCCCCGATGGCCGACTACGCCACGTGCGCGTTCGAGCTGGTAGACGGCCGCGTGCGCGCCTGCGACCCGGCGTCGCTGCGCGGGCGCGGCGGGCAGCTGCCGCTGGCCCCGGCCGGGCGCGCGGGCTTCGGCGTGGCGGGCCCGGACGGGGAGCCCATGCGGCGCCACGACGCCCCGTCCCGGGCGCTGGGCCTGCGCGACGTCTGGCAGCGCTACGACCGCGACGACGACTGGGTGCTGCGCGGCACCTGCCTTGACGTGCGCCGCTCCGAGGTCCGCGCGCTCGTGGGCGCCAACGGCTGCGGCAAGTCCACGCTGCTGCTGGTGGCGGCGGGCGTCGAGGGGTGCTCGCGCGGCCGCGTGCAGCGACCGCTCGCGGGCTCCCAGGCGCTGCTGCCGCAGTCGCCCCAGGCGGTCCTGGCCTGCGAGACCGTGGCCGAGGAGCTGGCCGAGTGGGCCCTGCGCGACGCCGACGGGGCGGACGGGGGCCTGGTGGCCGAGGCCCTCGCGCACCTGGGGCTGGCCGACGCGCGCGACCGGCACCCCTACGACCTGTCCGGCGGGCAGCGCCAGCTGCTCGCCCTCGAGAAGGTCCTCATGGCGCGCCCGGAGCTGCTGCTGCTCGACGAGCCCACCAAGGGCCTCGACGACGACGCGCGCCTGCGCGTGGCCCGCAGGGTGCTGCGCGCCCGCGACGAGGGCGCCACGGTGCTCCTCGCCTCCCATGACATGGGGCTCGTGCGCGCCGTGGCCGACTCCGTGAGCCTCGTGTTCGACGGCCGCGCCATCGACACCGAGCCCTGCGCGGACTTCTTCGCGGGCTCCTGGCTCTGGCGCTAGCGCCCGACGCGGGGGGCGAGGGGCGCGCCACGGGCGAGGGGCGCCGCCCGGGCGAGGGGCGTCTCCCGGCCGGGACGGCGCCGCGGCGGGGAGGCGCGCCGCGGACGAGAGGCGTGCCGCACGCGAGCGGGGCCCGCGGCCGGCACGTGCGTCCGGCTTCGGGCCCCGCGGGTCCCAGGCGTGGCGGTGGCGCTAGAAGCGCAGGAAGGGCTCCTCGGCCCAGCCGTCCTCGTCGTCGCCGTCGCAGCAGCAGTCGTCGCCGCACTCGCAGGCGTCGTCGTCCTTCTCGGCGTCGTGGTCGTGGTCGTGGCAGGTGCAGTCGTCGCCGCACTGGCAGTCGTCGCCGCAGGTGCACTCGCCGCCGTCCTTGCAGCCGCACTCGCAGTCGTCGTCACAGCCGCAGCCGCACTCGCAGCCGTCGCCGTCCTCGTCGACCGGGCCCCAGTTGTAGGCGCAGGCGCTCTCGTCGTCCTCGTCGACCAGGGGCAGGGCGCTCGTGATGCTGCACAGGCCCTCCTCGGCGGGGACGATCTTCTGCCACTGGCAGATGACGGGCTCGTCGGGCGCGCCGGTGAGCTCGGCGAGGGAGTCCAGGTAGACCTCGGTGGCGCCGTCGAGCAGGTCGGTCTCCTCGTGGGCCCGCCTGAGGTGGTCGGCGAGCTTCTCGAGCGCGGCGTCGGCGTCGGCGGCCTCGACGACGCACGGCATGAGGCAGTAGTTGTCGCGCTCGTCGGACTCGTCGTTGTAGCTGAAGTTTGCGATGTAGAGCATGGCGTCTCCTCGAGTCGTGTGACAGTGGATATGCCACACTGTACCCATGACCGCACGAAGGCAAACAATCCCCGCGCTTCCGCCCGCCGCCGAGGCGTGCGCGCTGCTGTGCGTGCCCGTCGCCATGCTCGCCCTGCCCCTGGCCGGCGTCGAGTCCACGGCGGGTCCCACGCTGCTCGCCTGCGCCCTGGCCCTGGCGCTGGGGCTCGCCGGCTTCGAGCGCTCGCGCCCGGCGCTGCGCCAGCTCATGCCGACCGCCGTGCTCGCGGCCGTCGCCGCCGCGGGCCGCGTGCTGTTCGCCCCCGTCCCCGACGTGAAGCCCGTCTCGGCGGTGGCCATCCTCGCCGGGGCCGTGCTGGGGCGCCGCAGCGGCTTCGTGGTGGGCGCGCTCGCGGCGCTGGCGTCCAACTTCTTCTTCGGGCAGGGCGCGTGGACGCCGTGGCAGATGTACGCCTGGGGCATGGTCGGCTACGTGGGCGGCATGATCGGCGACGGCGGGCGCGGCGAGGGCCGCACGCCCGCGCTGCGCGTCTGGGCGCTGCTGTCGGGCCTCTTCTACGGGCTCGTCCTCAACGGCTACTACGTGCTGGGCTACGTCAGGCCGCTGACCTGGCCCGCGGTGCTCGCCGCCTTCGGGGCGGGCCTGCCGCTCGACGTCGTGCACGGCGTGGCCACGCTCGCGTTCTTCTGCGTCGTCTGGGGGCCGTGGCGCCGCGCCATCCTGCGCGTCGTGGCCCGCTACGGCCTTGACGGCTCCGAGGGGCCGGGCGCGCCCGCGTAGGCCGCGCATGGCGTCGGCGTGAGCTGGCTGCCGTGACTTTACAACCCCATTCCCAAAGGGTACCGTAGGCGTGTTTCATGCCGCGCGCGGCACTTCTCGGCCGCGCACGAAGGCCTGTAGGTTCGAAAACGAGCCCTGGCGGTAAGGCGCCACACGGCGCCCGCCGGCGAGGCAAGAAGGAGATGCACATGTCCGGACACTCTAAGTGGGCAACCACCAAGCACAAGAAGGCCGCCATCGACGCCAAGCGCTCGTCGCTCTTCTCCAAGCTCTCCCGCAACATCACCGTTGCGGCCAAGCTCGGCGGCGACCCCAACCCGGACAACAACGCCTCGCTCGCCGCGGCCGTCGCCCGCGCCCGCATGGTCTCCATGCCCAACGCCAAGATCAAGGCCGCCATCGACAAGGCCTTCGGCGCCGGCGCCGACAACGCGGTCTACTCCGAGATCACCTACGAGGGCTACGGCCCCGCGGGCGTCGCCGTCTACGTCGACTGCCTGACCGACAACAAGAACCGCACCGCCGCCGACGTCCGCTCCGCCTTCTCCCACGCGGGCGGCTCGCTGGGCACCTCCGGCTCCGTCGCGTTCCAGTTCGAGCGCAAGGGCTCCATCGCCATCGACAAGGTCATCAAGTCCGACGACAAGAAGGTCGCCGACCGCGAGAACGCCGTCGACGAGGACGAGTTCATGATGGCCGTGGCCGAGGCCGGCGGCGAGGACTACGAGGACGCCGGCGAGGAGTGGATCGTCTGGACCGCCTACGACAAGATGCAGGAGGTCCAGAAGGCGCTCGAGGCCCAGGGCATCGAGGTCAAGGGCTCCGAGCTCACCATGGTCCCCACCACCCCGACCGACGTCTCCGTCGCCGACGCCAAGAAGGTCCAGCGCCTCGTCGACCGTCTTGACGAGCTCGAGGACGTCCAGAACGTCTACCACACCATGAACGTGACCGACGAGATCGCCGAGGCCCTCGCCTCCGACGAGTAGGCCCGTCGCCCTATCGCATCGCGTGTGCGCCCCCTGCCGGCAGCCGCTGGCAGGGGGCGCTTCTTCGTTGGTTGCGGGCGAGACGTGCGTGCGCCGTCGCGGGCGAGAAGCGCGTGCGCCGCTGCGGGCGAGAGACGCGCGCGACCCCGCAGGCGAGACGTGCCTGCGGTCCCGGCGACGGGCCCCTCTCGCCGGGCGCTACTCCACCGTGCCGTAGGCCGTGGCCCAGCCGTGGGCGCACAGGATGGAGTTGAGCTGGTCGCACAGGGCCGCGCGCGAGTAGGGCCTGCCGGGCAGCAGGTCGACGACCTCGCGCAGGTCCGCGCACAGGTCCATGACGTCGGCGCGCGACACCACGTCGAGCTTCTGCGCCCGCGCCGCCGACGAGACCCCCGCGGGGAACAGCGAGTCCACCAGCGCCTGTAGCTCCCCGTAGTCCTCCGACCTGACTTCCATGCAGCCTCCCGCAGTCTTTCGTTCGCGTCGTGTTTCGATGGGCCAATGGTACCAGCCCCGTCCGGGCCTGCGTCTATACTCGTCTGTGGAGAACCCCGCGCGGCGACGCCGCCGCGCCCACCACGGAGGAGGGGCCATGCCCAACGCCTACCAGCTCATGAACGACCAGCAGCTCCGCGACGAGGTCGCCGCGCTCGAGCGAGAGGCCGACCGCCTGCGCTCCCTGCACCTCTCGCTCGACATGGCGAGGGGCAAGCCCAACCCGGCCCAGACCGCGCTGTCCCGCCCGATGCTCGACCTCCTCGGCTTCGACTCGGACCTCACTGACCAGGGCGTGGACGCCGACAACTACGGCGCGCCCGACGGCCTGCCCTCCGCCCGCGCCCTCGCGGCCGAGATCCTGGGCGTCGACCCCGCCGACGTCGTGGTCAACGGCTCGTCGAGCCTCAACCTCATGCACGACGCGGTGGCCAACGCCTACTGCCACGGCATCGCCGGCTGCGAGCCGTGGTGCCGTCAGGGCGAGGTGCGCTTCCTGTGCCCCGTGCCCGGCTACGACCGCCACTTCGCCATCACGGACCGCTTCGGCATCGTCAACGTGCCCGTCCCCATGCGCGAGGACGGGCCGGACATGGACATGGTGCGCGAGCTCGTCGAGGGCGACCCCGCCGTCAAGGGCATCTGGTGCGTCCCCAAGTTCGCCAACCCCACCGGCGTGACCTACTCCGACGACGTCGTGCGCCAGTTCGCCGCGCTGTGCCCCGCCGCGCGCGACTTCCGCGTCTACTGGGACAACGCCTACGCCGTGCACGCCTTCGACGGCGACGTCGAGCTGCTCAACGTCTTCGACGCCCTGCGCGAGGCCGGCAACGAGGACCTGGTCTACGAGTTCGCCTCCACCGCCAAGGTGACCTTCCCCAGCTCCGGCATGGCGTGGGTCACCGCGAGCCCCGCCGACATGGCCGAGCTGCGCGCCGCGTTCGGCGCCGCCCGCGTCTCTCCCGAGAAGATCTCGCAGCTCGCGCACGTGAGGTTCCTGCGCGACGCCGAGGGCGTCCGCGAGCACATGCGCCGCCACGCCCAGCTCGTGGCCCCGCGCTTCGCCCTGGTCCAGGAGCGCCTCCAGAGCGGCCTGGGCGACCTGGGCTGCGCCACCTGGACGCACCCCACCGGCGGCTACTTCGTGTCCTTCGACGGCCCCGAGGGGTCGGCCAGGGCCATCGTCGCCCTCGCCGCCGACCTGGGCGTCAGGCTCACCCCGGCGGGCGCCACGTGGCCGTACGGCAACGACCCGCACGACACCAACATCCGCATCGCCCCAACCTACCCGTCCATGGAGGACCTCGCGCAGGCGCTCGACGTCTTCGTGGTCGCCGTGCGGCTCGTCTCGG